>NZ_JBBMMD010000070.1:0-15944 GCF_037844525.1 Tepidibacter sp. Z1-5
GGTAATTGTAAAGAGGAAACTACTTCCGCTTGGTTGATTGCTGTAATGAAATTTGGCTTGGAAATTAACTTTTTCAAGCCTTTCAATAACTTTGAATTAAAAATGGAAAAAGTTAAATATTCTGTTTATCAAAAGATGATAACCATAATAATGTCATTTGTTTTGGGATTAAGAGCTATAATTTTTCCAAATTAGAGATTTGATCAATTGCTTTTTAGAGTCATATAATTTAAATTACTAAAAAATTTTCAAATAAGTTAACTGAAATTGGACTATTCTAGATAGAATAGTTATTAAGATTTAATATATCAAAATCTTCTTTATTCAAGTCGGCATATTAACTTTAGATTTTGATATTTGATGCGATTTTATTATTTTTTAATTTAAACAATGCAACAAGCTACTTTGGGAAAAATTAATCATAATTATATATATAAAAAAATAATATGAAAATTTTAATATCAAATCCGTTAGGATTCTCATGTGTTTCTATAAAAAAAATAAATACAAAACTTCCTTAATATAGAAAAAACCTATTATATTATTCTTAGACCATATGGTATACTTCAATTGTACAATAACATAAGAGAAGGAGATGCATATACATATGAAAAAAATATATTTAATGGTAGTTGCAATTTTAACTGTAATGTTAGCAGTTGGATGTACTAATAACAATGTAAGCGATAATAATCAGGAGACTAATACAACTGAAAAATATACTAATAATGATTACATAGTTGAGGCTGACTGGCTGAAGGATAATTTAAATAAAGATGATGTATTGATACTTGATACAAGATCAGAAAAAGAATATAAAAAGGGACATATACCTGGTGCTATAAATGTATCTTGGACTCAATTTGCTAATATGAGCGGAAAGCCTGGAGATAAAGGCTGGGGTGTAGTTCTTGAACCTGATAAATTATCTGAGAAGTTATCAGAGATAGGAATAGATGATAAAAAGACTATAGTTGCTTATTCTGATAATAAAAATGGATGGGGAGAAGACGGAAGAATAGTTTGGATGCTTAGAATGGCTAATTTAGAAAACACTAAAATGTTAAATGGTGGATGGCAGTATTGGAATGTGAAAGGTTATGAGGTGTCTAAAGAAGAGTCTACTATTGTTAAAACTAACTTTAAGGTAGAGTCTTTTGATAAATCTTTAAATGCTGATACAGATTGGATTAATAATAACTTAGGAAAAGTAAAGATAGTAGATAGTAGAGATTCATCAGAATACGAAGGTGCTGTTAAGTATGGAGAAAAAAGAGGAGGACATCTTCCAGGATCTATAAATGTAGTATATACAGATTTATTTAAAGAAGATGGAAGAATCAAAAGCCAAGAAGAACTTGAAAAAATGCTTGAATCAGCAGGAATAAACAAGGATGACACTATAGTATCTTATTGTACAGGAGGTATTCGCTCAGCTTATATAACTATGATATTTAAGATGACTGGATATGAAAATTCTATGAATTACGATGCTTCTTTTTATGAGTGGGCTGGAGATGAAAGTTTGAAATTGGAAAAATAATATTTACATAGCTTGAAAAGTATGATAATATTATATCAAATAAACATATGAATATATTAACCATGAAGGTAATAAATCCTATAGGAAATATGGGGTTGTGCATTCATGGTTTTTTTATGTAACAAAAAATAAGGGAGGATAAAAATGAAAAGGGGGATAAATATGAAAAGAAAGATTTTAAGTTTATTTTTGAGCGTTGCTATGGTTATTGTAATGTTAACTGGATGCGGTAGCACTAATGATGGAGCTAAAGAAAAAACTAAAGAAAAAACATTAACTTACGGAAGTGCAGCGGATTATACAAGAATAAATCCAGCACTTGATGAACATGCAGAGATACATAAATTAATATTTACAGGTCTTACTAAGCATAATGAAAAAAGTGAAGTAGTACCAGATCTTAGTGAGAGTTGGGAATTTGATGAAAGCACTAATACATATACTTTTAATCTTAAAAAAGGTGTAAAATGGCATGATGGAAAAGAATTTACAGCAGAGGATGTAAAATTTACTATAGAAGCTATAAAAGATCCTAAAAATAGCTCAGAAATTGCTACAAACTATGAAGAAATAAAAGATGTAGAAGTAGTAGATAACTATACTGTAAAACTTCATTTGACTGCACCATGTGTACCTATACTAGACTATTTAAGTGTTGGAATGCTTCCAAAGCATTTATTAGAAGGAAAAGATTTAAATAATGATACATTTAATCAAAATCCAATAGGAACTGGTCCTTACAAATTAGATAAATGGGAAATGGGACAATACATTGCACTTAAAGCAAATGAAGATTATTATAATGGAAAGCCAAAAATAAACAACGTAGTATTTAAAATATTATTAGATGAAAAAGTAAGAGCTATGCAGTTAAAATCTGGAGAAATAGATTTAGCTCAACTTGAGCCAAAAGATATTAAAGTACTTGAAGGTGAAAAAGGATTAAAATTATATAAAGAAAAAACAGCAGATTATAGAGGCATAATGTATAACTTTAGAAATGATTTATTCAAAGATAAAGCTGTTATAAAAGCTTTAAACTATGCTACAAACAGACAAGAAATAGTTGATAGTGTACTTGATGGAATGGGTAAGGTAGCTTATGGACCTCTGCAAATGGGACCTTACAATAATGAAGATGTTGAAAAATATGAATTTAATGTTGAAAAAGCAAAACAAACATTAACTGAAGATGGTTGGAAATTAGGAGCTGATGGAATATTTGAGAAAAATGGTAAAAAATTATCTTTCAAATTAACATGCTTCGAAGGAGATCCAGTAAGAATAAATATGGCTGAAGTTGCAAGTCATCAGTTCAAACAAATAGGAGTCGAAGCAAAAGTAGATGTACAACCTGAAGTTGACTGGCCAAATTTAGAAGCATTTTTAATAGGATGGGGAAGTCCATTTGATCCAGATGATCATACATATAAAGTATTCCACAGTTCACAAATAGAAACTGGAATGAATTTAAATGCATATTCAAATCCAAAAGTAGATGAACTTATTTACAAAGCAAGAACTACACTTAAATCTGAAGAAAGAAAACCATATTATATGCAGTTCCAAAAAGAATTAGCACTTGATCCTCCATTTACATTCTTAGCATATATAGATGCTGTGTATGGGGCTAAAGAAAATATAGTAGGAATTAAAGATACTGTACTAGGACATCATGGAGTAGGATTCTTATGGAATATAGAAGAATGGGATATACAGTAATATTTTATCGAATAATTATGACTAAAAAGGTTTACATAAACTTTTATATGTGGTAACATTTAGTTGAGAAAAAAATAACGGGGATAGTAATCATGAAGGTTAGACTCCATACGAATATACGCCATGAAGGCATAAAATCCTATATAGGATTTTGCTTTCATGGCTTTTTTTTATAACAGATTAAAGGGGATGAACTTATGATAAGTAAAGAGTGGGATATTCAGTAATGGTTAGATTCATTTTAAAAAAAATTAAAGATACTATAATAACTATACTTATACTATCATTTGGAGTATTTATGATTTCTCATTTAGCCCCAGGAGATCCTCTTGTTTCTGTATATGGAGATGGAGCTGAAAGGCTTTCAACTGAAGCCAGAATAAAAGCTGTTAAAGACTTAGGTCTTGATAAACCATTAATTTATCAATATACTATTTGGATTAAAAATTCTGTAAAAGGAGATTTAGGATATTCTTATAAATATAAGATGCCTGTTAAAGATGTAATACAAACTCATTTTCCAAATACACTTTGTCTAATGGGACTTTCAATTTTTTTTACTTTAATATTATCTATAGGTTTGGGACTTATTACAGCATTAAATGAAGGAAAATTATTAGATAGAATTATTACTAAATCTAGTACTTTACTTTATTGTATACCTGGATTTTGGATTAGCTTAATGTTAATACTAATATTTAGTGTGAATTTGAGGATATTCCCATCATCTGGTGTTTATGATATAGGAAAAGAAAACAATATTTTAAATAGAATGCATCATTTAATACTTCCTTTAACAGTTATGATAATAGGTCATTTGGGATATTACTCAAACTTTGTAAGAAATAAAATGTTAGAGGAATTAAAAGAAGATTATATAATGATTGCTAGGGCTAAGGGACTCTCTAAATTTGAAATAATATCAAAACATCCGTTAAAAAAAATAATGCCATCAATTATTATATTAATGTCTCTATCGCTGAGTCATTTAATTGCAGGAGGATTTGTAGTAGAGTATATATTCTCATATCCAGGAGTTGGGAAATTAGTATTTGAATCAGCAAAATACCATGATTATCCACTTCTTATGGGTGGAGTGATTTTAACTGGAGTTATAGTTGTTTTGGGAAGTTTAATATCAGACATATTAAGTAGCTTAATAGATCCAAGATTAAAAGAGGAAGGAATGAATTAAAATGGAGTTTACCCCTATAGGTGTTTTAAGAGAAAATAAAAAGGAAGAGAAGAAAAGATGGTCTTTCAAAAATTTAAAATTAAAACAAAATATTTTTCTTTCTCCACTTGTTTTATTTATAATAGTATTTTTATGTATATTAGCACCTTTAATTACTAATATAAATCCAGCAAATATGGAACTATCTAAGGTATTTACATCTCCATGTAGGGAAAGTATATTTGGAACGGATCATTTAGGAAGAGATATATTTTCAAGAGTTTTATATGGAGGAAGAATATCTATTACTATAGGGGTATTATCTATGGTTATATCTACGTTGATTGGAGCAGCTTATGGAAGTGTAAGTGGATATTTTGGAGGACGTATAGATAATTATATGATGAGATTTATAGATATAATGATTAGTATACCTTCTTTACTTATTATGACTTTAATTCAAGCTATACTTCAAAGTAATAATGTAAGTAGTATAGTATTTGTAATTGCTATAACTAGCTGGATGAACATAGCAAAGATTGTAAGAAGCGAAGTAATTGAGATAAAACAAAGAGAATTTGTACTTGCATCTAAAATTATGGGGGCAGATTTTATACATATAACAAAAAAACATCTTATACCTAATTTTATGCCTGCTATTATTTATATGTCAGCAATAAATTCAGCTAACGCGATTATGTCAGAAACTACACTAAGTTTTTTAGGACTAGGACTTCCAATAGATGTACCATCTTGGGGTTCTATGCTTATGGATGCTCAAAAGAGTATACTTTTAAATAAATGGTGGGTGGCTCTATTTCCAGGGGTATTTATGATAAGCACTATATTCTGTATAACTAATATAGGAGAATATATTAGGGTTAAAAGTAATAGAAAATTCAATAATATATAGGAAAAACATAAAAAAGCTTATCTTTAGATTAATCTAAAGATAAGCTTTTTTGGTTTATATTAGATAATATATATTTGTCTTTTAATGATTTATATATATTATCGTGGATATTGTTATATGATTTTTTATATCTGTATTTATATTCATCCATATATTCTATGTTTAATATGTTTTCAGGATATTTAAATTCACTTATAACGCTGTTTACTGAGTTTTTGTTATAAAATAAATTTAAGTTTTTTTCTATATGTTCATCGTCTATATTATCAGCACGCATAGAGATATAATCTCTAACACATTTATAGTGATTTATAATATTTTTATTACAATATTTTGGATTTAAAGATTTTAAATATTTGTTGAAATGATTGTAAGATTTCTCAAGGTTTTTCTGATTATAATTTAATACACTTAAGAATAAATCCATGCTGGAATAATACCAGGGGATATTATTATCATTGTTTAAATTCAATAGTTGGGTTATAGATATATTTGGATTGTAAGAGGTTTCATTTATTAAATTTATTAAATCTGTAATATCTTGATTTGATAGACTGCTTAAATTTTTTATATATTTTTTTATTTGAATATACTTGATATAGTCATCTAGTGAGTCTATATCATCGAATTTATCTACTTCACTAAGGCCAGGAACTATCACATGATAAGAAGGAAAATCTAAAAATGAACAGTCTCTAACAAGTATATTGAAGTTTTTATCATTCAATAGTTTTACAATATGATTTAGCATTTCTTTATTATTTAAATTTGAATTATCTTCAAATTCATTAAAATCATAATCCGAATCTGAACTAAAAAATTCGCTTGGATAGTATCCAGAGCCATTGATAAGTATTCCAAGTAAATTCTCATATTCATCAGATATATTATTTTTATATGAATACTCTTTAACGCCCATCATATTAGTTATATCTTGCCCCTGTAAAAGCTCTGTTAAAGTTCTCTCGAGTGATATTTCAAATACTGGGTGAGAGCCGAATTTAATAAAGTAGTTTTGATTATCTCTATTTATAAATATAACAGATACTACTGGATAATTTTGATTTAATGAACAATCTTTTACTATAACATTGTAGTTCCCTTTAGATTCTATTTGATTTATCATTGAATCTAGTTTGGGAAACTTTTGTATATATGTTCTTGGTATATCTGGTGGAGTTATCTTTTCATTTATTATAACTTGATTGACATGTCTTTCTAATATTTCGGATATACCTTGAATTAAGGCTTCTTCAAATGTATTTCCTGCACACATTCCGTTTGACATATATATTTTTGATACCATGTTAACAGGTATGTAAGATAGTTTATTAGTATTTAAGTTCTTATAAGGAATGCTTACAAAATCAAGAGGTGTATGTTCATAAGATGTTTTGGCCCACTTGTTCAAAATTTCATACTTGTCTGTATTAGAGTTTATTTTATTTAGTTGATATGAGGACCAGTCATCATATCTTTTTATAAAGTCATCTACACTAAGGTATTCTTCATCAGGAGCATAATAAAAGTGCTTATAACACATAGCATCTTCGCTTAAGGTATCGTTTAATCTAAAGAAAGTCTGGTTTTGGACTCTTTCCATAAGTTCTGCATAAGCACTGGCAAGAGCGTATTCGTGAGAAGTTCCTTTTCCATTAGTTGCAATTGAAGTATTTGCAATTTCAACTCTTACAGAACAAAATCCTTTAGCTGAGTTTTTCCAATTATTTTCTATTGTTACAATTCCTAGATCAGAAAGTATTTTTCTTATTTTATTTACAGTATTGAGTGGTAATTCATCTTTGTATTTTCTGTCTTTTAACGAACTCAAATTAATCACCTCTTTAATTTTTTTGATTTAGCCTTGAATCTAAAAGTAGATTGATTTCTTTGAATAAATTAAACATCATACTATTAAACTCTTTGGTAGATTGGAAAAATTCAGTTACTTGAGGTATTTCTTGTAGCGCTTTGAAATCATTGTTAAGTCTCATCATTTCTGAGTTTAGTTGTTTCTTTGATAGTTTTGAATTTTGCATTTTCAATTGTCTATTTTTAAAGTCTTCTACTTGTTTTTTTAAGTTTTTATTTTTATCTATATTTTTTTTTGTTTTTTTAAGCTTTACAAATTCATCTGTTGTACAAATGAATTCTACTAATTCCTTAGTTTTATTGTTCATAATATTACCTCCCGAGTAAAAATAAGATACACTTTATCATTATATTCAAGGGGAAAGAAAATGTGATTATATTAATGAATATACTAAAAGTTCTAATATTCAAATCATCTTCATATAATTATAAAAAGATTTGGAGGTGATATAGTTTGAAAATTAAATGGAACACTAAGGCGGTATTGTATGGAATTATCGCGATTATACTAGTGGTTGGGGGATTTTTAGTAGTTCCCAAATTTTTAGGTGATAAAGCTGAAGCTGTGGAGTTTACAATAGTAGAACGAGATAGCATACCAGATAAAATACTTGATATAATGCCGAAATACGTTAATGAAGAAAGAGCGCTTGCTTGTAAGATTAAGGATAAAGTATATGTTATAGTTACAAGAGGAGAAAATAAAGATTACGGAGTTGAGATAGACAAGATAGAAATGGTCAAAGAAGATGACAAGATGAATATGAAGGTTTATTCTGTTTATAAAAAGCCAGAAGATTCTCATCCGTACATAGTAGTTGAAAGTACTTTAGCAGAGCTTCCTGATAAAGTAGAATTGATTAGTAAGTTTGAGGATAAATAAAAAATCCGTCTAGTTGCTAATTTTGATTATTAATTAATGCTATATACTAGCTACCTAGATTTCGTACAAATGAAATCCAGGTAGCTACTTTTTTATGTGGGTTATCAAAAACTATCTATATTAATTTGTAAATTATATACATTATAGTAATATATATCATAAAAACCAACATAGAATAAAATTTTTTGTTTGAAAAGATTATAGAAGAGTATAAAAAAATTGATGATAAATATTATATCATCAGTTTTTTTTTGAGTTTTTTGGGTAAAACTAATTAAAACTAAGGTTAATACGAAAACTTAAAAAAGGAGTTTTTTATGAAAACTATAGATAAGTTCAAAGTTGATATAAACGATTTGAAAAATGAATATGATATTGATAAATTGGATTTTGAGACAACAGAGGATATAAGTCCGCTAAAGGGAATAATAGGTCAGGATAGAGCTGTTTGTGCTATGGATTTTGGGCTTAACATAAAAAGAAGGGGATACAATGTATATGTAGCTGGTATGAGTGGAACAGGAAGAACTAGTTATACAATGTCTATGATAGAAAAAATAGCTAAATACAAAAGAGATAACTTCGATTATGTTTATGTATATAATTATAAGAGTCCTAATGAACCTATATCTCTTAAATTTAGAGCTGGTAACGGCAAAAAATTCAAAAAGGATGTAGAGGATGTCTTAGAAAAGTTAAGATCTGATATTCCCAGAACATTTGAATCCAGAGAATATGAGGATAGAAATAAATCTATAACTATAGAATATGAGACTATGACTCAAGCTGTTATAACTGAATTAAATGAATTTGCAAAATCAAGAGGTTTTACATTTCAGATAACACAAAGGGGTCTTGTAAGTATTCCTTTAAAGGAAGATAATACTCCTATGGAAGATGAAGAGTATAAGAAATTATCTCAAATACAATTAAATGATATAAGACAACGTGCTGGTAAGTTAAACATTGATATAGGTGATTATTTGAAAAAAATAAAAGAAATAGAAGAAGAGTTTAAAAATGAGATATCTAATTTAGATAAAAAAATTGGTGAGAGCATAATAAGTTTCTATATAAATATATTGATAAAAAATTATGGATACAATGAAAAGAAGCTAAATTTTCTACATGATATGAAGGACGATATGGTAGAAAATATAGATAAGTTTAAGCCTAAAAAAGATACGGAACAAAATATGTTTGGTTTTATGCAAAAAGACGATAGTAAGTTCTTTTCAAGATACAATGTTAATTTATTTATAGACAACAGTGAACAAAAGGGATGTAGGGTTATAAATGAGACTAATCCAACCTATTATAATTTAACTGGTATGATAGAATATAAAAATGAAATAGGAGTTCTTACTACAAGCTTTATGGAATTAAAAGCTGGTGCTATTCATAAGGCGAATGGAGGTTTTTTAATATTAAATGTAAAGGATTTGTTCTCTCATCCATTTGCATGGGAAGCACTTAAGCGAACTTTAAAAACTGGAAAGATAAACATAGAAACATTAAATAAGCAATATGGGTATATTGTTACATCTACATTAAAGCCAGAGCCTATAGATGTGGATGTGAAGGTTATTTTAATAGGAGATAACCGTATTTATAATCTTTTATATGCATATGATGAAGATTTTGCAAAGCTTTTTAAGGTTATGGCAGATTTTGATGTTGAGGTAGATAGAAATGAAGAAAATATATACAATGTAGCTAGATTTATCGCATCTCATTGTGAAAAAGAAGGTTTGAAGCATTTTGATAAGAAAGCTGTACTTAAGATTATAGAGTATAGTTCCCGAATATGTGAAAATAAACAAAAGTTGACGGCTAGGTTTAATCAAATAGTGGATATTCTTTATGAAGCAGAAAATTTGAGCAATGAAAATTCAGAATATGTTACAGATAAGGATGTCAAAAATGCAATACAGTCTAAAAAATATAGAAATAATAAGTATGAACAAAGGCTTAATGAGTTGTTTGAAGATGAAACACTTATTTTAAATGTAGAAGGTGAGAAGATAGGTCAAATCAATGGACTAGCTGTAATGGGTACAGGAGAGTATTCATTTGGAAAGCCATCTAGAATAACAGCATCTACTTATAGAGGAAAGCGTGGAATAATAAATATAGAGAGAGAGATTAAGCACAGTGGAAGCATACATGATAAGGGAGTATTGATATTAAGTGGATATTTAGGCGAAAAATATGGGAAAGAAAGACAATTATCACTTAATACTTCTATAACGTTTGAACAGAACTATTCAGGTATAGATGGAGATAGTGCTTCAAGTACAGAACTTTACGTAATAATATCTAGTATTGCATCTATTCCTGTAAAGCAAAATATTGCGGTTACAGGATCTGTTAGTCAAAAGGGAGAAATACAGCCTATAGGAGGAGTAAATCAAAAAATTGAGGGATTCTTTGATGTTTGTAAAATAAAAGGGATTACAGGAAATCAAGGTGTTATGATTCCTATACAAAATGTCAAAAATCTTATGTTAAGCGATGAGGTAATACAGGCTGTTAAAGATGGAGATTTTCATATATACGCAGTATCAAATATAAGTGAGGGTCTTGAAGTTCTTACAGGTCTTTGTGAGAGTGAAATAGATGAAAAAGTAAATAATGCTTTGGATGAATTAATAGATGAAGAAGATGATAAGGATGAAAAGGATAATTAAATTTTAATTATCCTTTTTTCTGTTATTATGTAGTCGAGTTGTGCATCGTGATCTTCTTTTGGTACTTCATCAAATATTTGAATTTCAAATGCTATTCCAATTGTTATGCAGTCATCTCTTAGAGATTCCAAGAATCTATCGTAATATCCTCCTCCGTAACCGAGTCTATATCCATTGGTGTCATATGCTACGGCTGGAACTATTACTATATCTATGTCTTTGGCGTCTACTTGTCTTATAAATTCTGACTTAGGTTCTCTAATACCGTAAGTTCCTACGCAAACTTCGTTTTCTATGTCTTTAAGTTCAGAGAGTAATAGCTTTCTTTCGTCTACTATTGATATTGGAACTACAACTTTTTGTTTTTTTGATAAAAGGTAATTTATTATAGTGTCTGTTTTAACTTCGTTGTTAAAGTCAAGGTATGCCATTATAGTTTTAGCTTTTTTTATTTCATCTAGTTTCAATAAATTTTGAAATATTAGTTCTGAGTTTGAATTTATTATGTCTGGATTTTGTTTTTTTCTCTCTGATATAACTTTTTTTCTAAATTCTTTTTTCAATAAAATCATCCCCTCTATATAATTATAACAAAAAAAACTATACAGATTCTAGATATTGAAAAGAATTTGAAATATATGGATAATATTAAGTGTATCTAAAGTTCTAAATTTATCTAATTTAAACATCTCAGTTGGAGTTTTACCTATTTTATTGATATAATAGAAAAGTCAAAGTCAAATTTGTGGATGGAGTTGGTGAAAGTGATAGAGTTCAAAGATGTTAGTAAGAGTTATAAAAATGGTAAATTAGCACTTTTTAATATAAATTTAAAAATAGATAAAGGAGAATTTGTCTTTTTAGTAGGATCATCTGGTGCAGGTAAATCTACTTTTATAAAGGCGCTTTTGAAGGAAGAAGATGTAACTAGTGGAACAATAATGGTAAATGGAAAGAATATAGGAAAGATTCCAAAGAGAAAAATTCCAAAGTATAGAAGAAGTATAGGTATTGTTTTTCAGGATTTTAGATTGCTTCCTAATAAAACTGTTTATGAAAATGTTGCTTTTGCCATGGAGATAATAGGGCAAAGTAATAAAAATATAAGAAGAAGGGTTCCTTTTGTTTTAGGTATGGTAGGCCTTAGCGAAAAAGCAAAATCATATCCATCAGAATTATCAGGAGGAGAACAACAAAGAGTTAGTATAGCCAGAGCTATAGTTAATAATCCTTCTATAATAATTGCGGATGAACCAACAGGTAATTTAGATCCTCAAACCTCAAATGAAATAATGAATATTATAACTGACATTAATAGAAGAGGAACAACTATAATAATGGCAACTCATGCAAGTGATTTGGTGGATAGAATGAAAAAACGAGTTATTGCTCTTAAAAAAGGAATAGTTATAAAGGATGAGGAAAGGGGAAGCTACGATTATGAATAGTATTATTTATAATATAAAAGAAGGATTTAAAGGAATACTTAGGAATCCTACTATGTCGATTGTATCTATATGGTCTGTTGCAGCAGCTTTATTCGTACTTAGCATAATATTTAGTGTGGTAATAAATATAAATAACTTTACAACGCTGGTTGAAGGACAATTTGATAACGTTCAAGTTTATTTAAAAGAGGATATTACATCACAACGTATATTTGATCTTGAAAAGAAGCTAAATCAAGTAAATGGAATAGAAAATGTGGAGTTTGAATCAAAACAAGATGCATTAAATAAAATGAAAGAAAGATGGGGAAAGGATGCATATCTTTTAGAAGGAATAGATAATCCACTTGATAACTCATTTATAATAGAAGTTAGTAATATTGAAAATACAGAGAACATAGCAAATCAAGTTAAAAAATTTGATGGTATACAAGAAGTTAAATATTATGATGATGTTGTAGAAAAAGTTATACAAATATCTAATATAGTTAAAATATCTGGTTTATTTATAATAACAATTTTAGCATTAGTATCACTTTTTATAATTTCAAACACAATAAAGTTGGCATTACATGGAAGAAGAAGAGAAATAAACATAATGAAATACGTTGGGGCTACTGATTGGTTTATAAGATGGCCGTTTATAATAGAGGGAACGATTTTAGGATTAATAGGAGCTTTGATATCCCTTACAATTATTTATTTTGGATATGATTATTTTTATTCAAAATTAGATTTACCGGCATATTCTATATTCTCAGGATATATTTTACCTGTAACAGGGGTTATGAATAGCTTAATAAATATATCTATAGTAATGGGAGTTGGAGTTGGGATAATGGGAAGTATTATTTCACTTAGAAGATACTTGAATGTCTAAAACTAGTGAGGTGGGATATTAGAATGAATAAAAAAATAGTATGGACATGCATTATTATAATGTTTATTACTTCTTTCAATGTATTCGCTGCAAATATAAGCAATGAGCAAAAACTTAAGAATACAAAACAAAGTAAAAAAAATATACAAAATGCTTTAAATGAAAATAAAAAAAATCAAGTTAAAGTAGATAATAATATAGAACAGTTGGGCTATCAAATAAATACTACTCAACAAAAAATAAATAAAGCTCAATCAGATTTAAACAGTGCACAATCAGAAATAAAGAGAACAACCGAAGAAATAGAAAAATTACAAAATGAAATTAAAAGAAAAGAGGTTTTATTAGGAGAAAGAATAAATGTTATGTATAAAACCTCTGATATGAGTTATATACAAGTGATACTTAGTTCAAAAGATATGAATGAATTATTATCTAATTTGGACATGATAAAAAAAATAGTAAACAATGATAAAGAATTACTGACAGAACTATCAGGTCAGAAAAAAGAAATAGAGACAAAAAGAATAAATCTTAAAAATAAAGAAAAAGAAATAATTTCTTTGAAAAATAGTATACAAGTGGAAAAAGAAAGACTTTTAGTTAGTCAGAATAAACAAACAGCTTTAAAAAGTGATCTTCAAAAGGATGCTAAAAAGCTTGAAGCTAATATAGATGCTTTAAACAAATATGCAAAAGCTTTAGAAGCTGAAATATTAAAAAAACAATCTAAAGGTTCTTATGTAGGGGGAGCAATGGGATGGCCAGCACCTGGATACAGTAGGATAACTTCTTATTTTGGATATAGAATTCATCCTGTTTTAAAAACTAAAAAACTGCATACAGGACTTGATATAGGAGCTCCTATGGGAGCAAATATAGTTGCTGCAAATGATGGTAAGGTAATGTCTGCTGGATGGATCGGTGGATATGGTAATACAGTTATGATAGACCATGGCGGCGGAATAGTAACTTTATATGGACATAATTCAAAGCTTTTAGTTAAAACTGGACAAACAGTAAAAAGAGGACAATCTATAGCAAAAGCTGGAACTACTGGAAGATCTACTGGTCCGCATTGTCACTTTGAGGTTAGAAAGAACGGAAAGTACGTAGACCCACTACCTATGCTTAAATCAAAATAGAGTAAATATAATTTTCTAATCGTTATATAAAAAGATAATTAAACATATAATATAGATAGAAATACTTAAAAGGAGATGCATTTAATGATATCTAGAAAAAAAGCCGTTGTATGGGGGGTTATACTAGTTTTATTAAGTTCTATAGTAACTATGAATATAGAACTTGCATTAGGAGATAAGGTATTGGTTTCAAAAGAAGCATTTAATGAATACAAGAAGTATAATAAACTGTATTCTCTTGAAAAGGTCATAGAGGATAATTACTATACGGATGTAGATGAAGGAAATTTAGTTGATGGATCTATAAAAGGATTATTTGAGGGTCTTAATGATCCATATTCACAGTATATGAATAAAAAAGAGTTCGAACGCTTTATGGAAAATACAGAAGGCTCTTTTAGTGGTATAGGTGTTATTATAACTCCTGGAGAAGATGGATACATAACAGTAGTATCTCCTATTGAAGATTCACCTGGATTTAAAGCTGGTATAAAAAGTGGAGATAAAATAATAAAGGTGAACGGAAAAGATGTTACAGCTAAAGAGATGGATGAGGCCATAGGGATGATGAAGGGAAAAGCTGGAACAGAAGTTGAAATGACTATTCTAAGAGATAATAAAGATAGAATAGATATGAAGATAAAAAGAGACGAAATAAGATTAAAAACTGTAAAATCTGAGGTATTAGAAGATAGTATAGGATATATAAGAATAACTCAATTTGATGAAAAAACTGCAGATGAATTTAAAACTCATTTGAAACAATTACAAGATAAGGGAATAAAGGGATTAATAATTGACTTAAGAGATAATCCTGGTGGATTATTAGATAAATGTCAGGAAATAACGGATGAATTAATCGGAGAGGGAACTATAGTTTATACAAAAGACAGAAATAGAAAAACAAAATATTATAACTCTGATAAAAATAAAATAGATATACCTCTTGCAGTACTTGTAAATAAAGGATCAGCGTCTGCATCTGAAATACTATCAGGGGCTGTAAGAGACAATGAAGCTGGAACTTTAATAGGAACTACTACATTTGGAAAAGGCTTGGTTCAGACTGTAAGATCTTTAAATGATGGATCTGGATTTAAGCTTACAGTATCTCAATACTTTACTCCAAAGGGAGAGTATATACATGGTAAGGGAATAACTCCTGATATTGTAGTAGAAGATGTAGATAAGCAACTTCCAACGGCAATAGATCATATAAAGAAGCAGATTAAATAGAAAAAGGCTGCGATTAGCAGCCTTTTAGACTGTTGAAAAATATATGTTAATTTTAAGTAATTAACATATATTTTTTTGCTTATAATAATAGGCATTTAGGCGAAAATGAGGATAGTTTAAATACCGCTACTTAATCAATCTTTTAATAAAACTAGAGATTGTATTGTTTAAATATCCTAAAATTTCTAAACTCCCTCGCGGTCAAACAACGAAGTTTCTTAACGAATATCTAAACAATACAATCTGAGTTTTAGAGTAAAAGATTAATCAAAAGTAGCTACCTAGATTTCGTATAAATGTAATTATTTATTCACTATAAAATACCAATTGATTAAATCTCTAATTTGGAAAAATTATAGCTCTTAATCCCAAAACAAATGACATTAAAATACCGCTAATGTTGTAAATATTTTTAATAAAACTAAGAATTACATCTTA
>NZ_JBBMMD010000071.1:0-16139 GCF_037844525.1 Tepidibacter sp. Z1-5
GCTCCAACATATGAAAACCTCCTTTATAAAAGTTTTGGATTAACTTTAGGTTTTCACATTTGTTGGAGTTTTATTATTTTAAAATTTAACTAGCACAATAGGTTATTTACCGTTTTTATAATAAGATAAGTCTTCGGCTAGCTTATATTTATATCTATTTTATGATTGAGTGTTTTGTATGAAAAGAAAAACTTTATTGATATTATATGATAAAGAGTACAAACTGTTATTATAAGTTTTTTTAAAATATATATAAGAACAAAGCTTTATTAGAAAATAGTATAGGTTATATTGTTAAAAATGCTTTTCATGGTATACTATATGAACAAAGTGATTTGCTTAACTATGCGGTTCAGTGCTTTATTAATAATGAAGAAATAATTGATGATAATCTTATAGTATTGCAGTAATGTGCTGCAATTTAGAAAACGGAGTTCTTAAGAGTTCCAGCAGGAGGTGAAAATATGATTATAAGAAGAATTGAAACAAAGGATTCGCAAAAATTCTTAAATATGTTGAAACAATTAGATAACGAAACAAATAATATGATGTTTGAGACAGGAGAAAGAAAAACAACTATAGAAGAAATGGAATCTAATATTAGTAATATAAATAATTCAAAGTCACTTACATTGGTAGTTGAAGATAACGGAAATATAGTTGGCTTTTTATCAGTCGAAAGAGGAGTTGCTAATAGAATAAAACATAGTGCTTATATAGTTATAGGTATATTAAATGATTATAGAGGAAGAAAAATTGGAGTAAAACTTTTTGAAGAAATGGAGAAATGGGCATTAGAAAGTAACATTACAAGATTGGAACTAACAGTAATGACTCATAACGAAGGTGCTATACATCTATATAAAAAAATGGGATTTAAAATTGAAGGAACAAAAGAAAAATCACTTATAGTAAATGGAAAATATGTAGATGAATATTATATGAGCAAAATTCTTTAGCTATCATTTACAAATCTATAATAAATATATACATAGTTACTACATAACATAAATAAATTGTGTAGTAACAAGCATAAAGGTCTTAAAACATAGTAGTATAATTTTGCGAAATAAAAAAAGTGGAGGAGTTTAGAAATGGGTATTAGAAGTACAGCAAAAGCAATTATTATCAATAAAGATAAGGTGTTATTAAATAAATGTTTTGACGAACATAATGGAGAATATTACTCATTACCTGGTGGTGGACAACATACATATGAAACATTGCATGAAGCAGTAATTAGAGAATGTCTTGAAGAAACTGGATACTGTGTTATTCCAAAGAGATTTGCAGCATTGTGTGAAGAAATATGTGAAAATCCTAAGACGAGAGAATTATATCCAGAATATATTCATAAGATGTATCACATTTTTCTATGTGAATTAGTTGATGATATTGCAAAAAAACCAATAGAAATTGATGAAATGCAAGTTAGTAGTGAATGGATTGACATCGAACATTTAGATAAAATTCGTTTCTTGCCTAATGTATTGAATAAAAATATTGTTAAAATGATTAGATGCCAAACTCCTATGTTTTTAGGTTCGGAACATATTCCATATAATCATGGTTAAATTATAAGAAAGTAAGATTATAATTTAAAAAATGATGAAAAGGGAAAACCCTATATTATAAGGTATGACGGTTTTTTGGTAACGTTATCGTTTCCTAGGAATAGGAACTAGAGTCCTTCAAGCACCTTAGGAGTGTAAATAATGGAAAATTGCTTATGCAAATGTGGAGCATATTTCTGTTATCACGAAAACATAGCAGAAAATATCATGTAGTTTTCCTGCTGTTTAGATAAAATAGAACTAAACTAAATCAAGGAAAGAGGTAAACTATATGGAAACAGCAAGAACTAATATTTTTGAATTGTGTGGAACGAACTATGAGATAGGCTATCATCTCGGAAAGATGGCAATGAACTGCCCACAATTTGCGGAAATGCAAAAGTGTCCCACAGGCACTTTCACAGAAAAGCGTGCAAAAGAAATGACCAAAATGTTTGACCAATATTGTCCTGGACTGAACGAAGAGCTTAGAGGTTTCGCAGAAGCTATTGGTGTAACACGTTTACAGATGGTCTATTATGCCATGACCTATTTGACTCCTGGATGCTCTTTACTTGCAGTACTTCCAAAGCTGACGAAAAATAGTCATGTAATGGTAGCTCGTAATTATGAGTTTTCTCATAAAATGGACGACTTCTCTTTTTGCAAAACGAAGGTTAAAGGAAAATATGCTCACATGGGAGGAAGTGTTATGCAGTTTGGGCGAAGCGAGGGAATAAACGAATGCGGGTTGATGGTTGGTCAGACTTCCTGTGGTATGCCTGTAGGCAACATGGAGACTATGCGTAAACCAGCTATCACAGGTTTGCAGTTTTGGGCGGTGATACGTTCTCTGCTAGAAAATTGTAAAGATGTCAACGAAGCATTACAATCTCTGATGGATATGCCCATTGCATATAATATTAATCTGATTCTTGCGGATAAGTTTGGCAGAGCAGCTTTATTTGAAACATTGGATGGTAAAAAAGCGGTGCAAAAAATTGACGAAACTACTACAAAACAATATATACACTCAACAAACCATGCCCATCTGCCGGAAATAGTAGAAATTGAACCATTGGCTATGGAACATTCAGCCTGCCGCTATGAGTTTATAAAGAACTACATGGATCAGGCAAACCAATTAACGGATAAAGATCTGAAAGAGCTGCTTCTTTCAGAATATCCTACGGGACTGTGTTGCCATTGGTATGATGAGTTTTTCGGAACAATCAAAAGCATGGTCTTTGATGTTACACTGGGAAAAGTTGATATTTGCTGGGGAGGTCTTAACCAAAATGGTTGGAAAACATATTCGTTGAATACCGATATGCAAGTGGGAAATTTCATGGTTAATATTAAGGTTGAACACCCTACTTTCAATTTCACTAGATTAGTCTAAGGTGACTAGTTTATTTTTGGAATGTGTCTAAGCTAAAAGGAGGATAGTATGGAATATCTAAACACATTTGAACGGGCAGTTATTTATATTGAAAATCATCTTGGCGAGGATATTAATGTAATTGATGTAGCAAAGGAAGCTGGTTATTCCTACTATCACTTTACTCGTATCTTCCAATCTTTGCTAGGAGAGAGCATTGGAAATTATATTCAAAAACGGCGTCTTTCTAATGGGGCAAAGGAACTTCTATACAGCGATAAGAAAATTATCAACATCGCATTAGAGAATGGTTTTGATTCGCCGGAAGCATTCAGCAGAGCGTTTAAAGCTGTATATCGGGTAAGTCCCAAACAATATCGCAATAATCGATTGGAAGTTTTTATAGGCAATAAGAAAGAAATCAGTATGGATTTGCTGAAACACATTACCACAAACATTACTGTTCAGCCTGAAATCAAATATATTGATGATATTTATGTGGCAGGTATTCATGGAGTATCTTCAATAAATAATATTTATTCTTTATGGCAGAGATTTGAAGATGTAGCAGATATAATACCTAACAAGCACCATTCGGAACGAACATTTGGGATATGTGAGCAGTTGCAGGAAACTCATACATTAAATTACGATATGGATTTTTCAGAAGTGATTGGTATGGAAGTTACCTGCTATGATAATCTTCCAGCAGGTATAGTAGCTAAAACAATACCTGCTGGAAAATATGCGGTATTTACACATAGAGGGTTACTTAGTGCAATTCTTAAAACCTATGAATATATATGGGGAACATGGGTTTTACTTACAAAAGAAGTCCTTGATGAAAGAGCGAATTTTGAACTATATGATAAACGATTTTTGGGACGGGATAATGAACAATCCGAGATGGACATTTATATTCCGATTAAATAGCGTACAAAACATTTAATAAAAAATGACTGATCATGTCTGGATTTCAGTCATTTTTTATATGAGAATTTTAATTATACTTTTCAGAACAAGTCAAGAGTGAAGGTTGAAATATTAATATTAGTGGGCAAGAATGAAAAAAGATTATGAGTCAATCAAATATGTGGATTATAAGAAGGGTATGCTGAAAAAATTAAAGGTTCTATGAGTAAATTAATAGAAAATAACTAAACGTTATTCATTGCTGAGAGTTTATGGGAGGAAAAGAAAATGATAAAAATAGGAAGAAACATAAGAGACAATTATAAATATAAAGATGAAGTTGAATTCTCTAGGAAGAATAAATTTGATTTAATTCAAGTTTGGTATGACAAGAATGGACTTGAGGTAAATTATGAAGGAAATTCTAAATTAGAATTCATTGAGTCATGTGATTTTCCAATAATGATTCATGCAATGTTAGACATCAATGAATTTGACGAACATGCTCACAAGTTAGTAGAGACAGCTAACTTACTGAATAACAAAGATTTAATAATTCATCCAATCTGTGAGAATGAAATAATCGATTCGAATACAGCGGTTAAACTCTCAAAAGAAATTAAAAAAGTTCTAAAACTATGCAAAGAAAATGGAATCACATTACATCTTGAAAATAACAGTAAAAGGATGCCGATTTTTTCTAATACTCAAGATATAAAAACTATATTAGAAAAGAATCCGGATCTAGAAATACTAATAGATTTAGCTCATGTTGAAGATTGTTCACAAATAGAAGACATAGTTAAGATAAGAAGACCAAAAATACTTCATATTGCAGATCGACGTTTTTCGGTTACTCATGAGCATTTGCCTATTGGAGATGGTGAATTAGATTATGAATACATTTTTAAAGAAATATTATATGATTTTGATGGAACAATTATATTAGAAATTGTTCAAAATGATCAATCGATAATTGATTCAAAAAACAGAATTGTAAGTCTTTTAGAAGGTAGAAAAATTAACGTTATATAACAAAATTACGTCGAAAAGAGGATACGATGAGTTATGATATAATTGTTAGATATTGCGTTAGTAATATTAGCATTTTAAGGAGTATCTATAAAAATTTGAGGAGGAATTTTTATGCAAAAAGTTTATGAAACAGAAAGGCTTGTCTTGAAAATGCTGGACAAAACTTATGCAAAATTAGTTTTGGACTATTATTTGAGAAATAGGGATTTTTTAGACGAGTGGGAACCTATAAAAAGTGAAGAATTTTATAAAATTTCCTATCATGAAGAACAATTAGGTAAACAGTTAGTTAATATAGAAAATGGTACGTCATTTACATTATGGATTTTCAAAAAAGAAGATGAAAAAAGAATAATAGGTTCTATTGGTTTTAACAACATTGTAAGAGGTGCTTTTCTATCATGTTATCTAGGTTATAAATTAGATAAAGATGAAATTAATAAGGGGTATATGACTGAGGCAGCTAACAAGGGTATTGATATTATGTTTAACGAATTTGGATTACATAGAATTGAGGCCAATATTATACCTAGAAATATATGCTCTTTAAGAGTAGTTGAAAAGTTAGGGTTTTATAACGAGGGATTAGCATATAAATATTTAAAAATAAATGGAAAATGGGAAGACCATATACATATGGTTTTGTTAAACGATAAAGTATAATAAACATACATTATGTTTTAAAACTACACACTGGATACTTTAAAAAATTTGTTTTTACTTGATATTTTGACTAAAATTATATATAAGAGAATGACTACATCAAAATTTATAATATAGAAATGGTTAGGAGGTAAGAGAATGGTACAATCAATTGTCCATATAGCTTTAGTTGTTAAAGACTATGATGAAGCTATAGAATTTTATACGAAGAAACTTCATTTTACACTAATTGAAGATACATATCAACCTGAACAAGACAAACGTTGGGTAGTTGTATCACCACCTGGTTCTGCTGGGACTACAATATTACTAGCAAGAGCATCGAAAACTGAACAAGAGGCATTTATAGGTAATCAAGCTGGTGGTAGAGTTTTTCTATTTCTAGGTACTGATGATTTTTGGAGAGATTATAACGAAATGATTTCGAAAGGGATAGAGTTTGTAAGAGAACCTAAAGAGGAATCATATGGTACAGTTGCAGTATTTAAAGATTTGTATGGCAACCTATGGGATTTGGTTCAATTTAAAGAGAATCATCCAGTTGCAAAACGAGTAAAGTAAACAATGAATTTAAAATTATAATAAAGATATTTAAAAACTTGAGTATAATATAGTTGCTCACTATCTATATTTATGAAGCAAAGAAAAAGGCAATCTAATTTGAAATTTACGAAGAATTATAAAAATAAAATTAAGAACCTATATAAAGTGAAACTTAATTCAGATGGAGTAATTACTCCATCTGAATTTTTGCGTAAGGAAGTTTTTTATTTATGACTAGTTTAGAGGTGTACTTTGATAATGTTTTCTTTTATGGGGGTATTGGGGCCGTTGGGTTCCTTATAGCTATAGGATATAATTTAAAATACTTATTGAAATATGATGTATTTTTAATGTGAAGATATCTAGTTATAGTATATAATATTAATAACGATACAAACTGGAGGTGTTATTATGATTAAAGGACTATTAGACCCTAAAATAGATTTCGTATTTAAGAATATATTTGGATCAACTAAACATCCTAAAATACTAATATCATTTTTAAATGCTATACTAAAGCCAAAATATTTGATAACAAATGTTGATATACAAAACACTGATTTAGAAAAACACTTTGTAGAAGATAAATTTTCAAGACTACATGTAAAAGCGAAAACAAGCAATGGTGATGTTATAAATATAGAGATACAGCTAAAAAACGAATATAATATGATAAAAAGAAGTCTTTATTACTGGAGCAAATTATATGAAGAACAGCTTGGAGAAGGCGATGATTATTCTATTTTATCAAGAACTATATGTATAAATATACTAAATTTTAAGTATTTAAAGAATGATAGATTTCATAATGGATATATATTAAAAGAAAAGGAAACTAATGAAGAACTTACTGATGTTATGGAGATACATTTTATAGAAATACCAAAGCTTAAGGAGAATAGTGATGAAAAGGATATGTTAGTTGCTTGGACTGAATTTTTAAAAAATCCTGAAAGTGAAAAGGTTAGAAAGTTAGAGATGAGCATAGAAGAAATAAAAGAAGCTAAGGATGAATTAGTAAGGATTAGTAATGATGATGAACAGAGAATGATTTATGAGATGAGAGCTAAAATATTAAAGGATAAGATTAGTGCACTTAATAAGGCTAAAAATGATGGAATGAAGCAGGGTATAATGGAAACTGCTAAGAATTTATTAAAACTAGAAATGGATATATCAATAGTAAAAGAGGCTACGAAATTATCAGAAGAAGAGATAATAAATTTAAAGAAAATATTAGAAAAAGGAAATAATTAGATGTATTTATAAATGATAATATAGAGATGGTTCTTTCCACTGTTAGTTGATTTTGATTTATAAGTAGGATATAATTTAATAATTAAATCCTAAAGAAAAGAGATTATTAAAATGAATGCCTTAATAAAATTATTAGATGAGAAATTAGAATACATTAAACATGAAATAACTGATGATACTATTAAAATTTGGGTAGAATCTAATAAACTTGAAGTAGTTTGTACTTACTGTAATACTCCGACTTCAAAAGTTCATTCTAGATATGAGCGAAGTTTTCAAGATTTACCCCTGCAAGGGAAAAAAGTTGTAATTATTATTAATAACAGAAAAATGTTTTGTAATAATCCAAATTGTAATCATAAAACATTTGCAGAAACCTATGATTTTTTATCTTCTAAAGGCAAAAAATCAAAACGTTTAGAAGCGGAAATAATCAATATATCTATGAATGTAAGTTCAATAAAAGCATCAAATATATTAAGCAGACATGTTGCAAAAGTAGGTAAAAGTACTATATGCAATCTCTTAAAAAAAAGAAACGAAAATAATAAATAAAAATACAATAACAAAAGTCTGCATAGATGACTTTACTCTCAAAAAAAGATATACATATGGAAGCATTATGATAGATATTGATTCTCATAGAATTATAGATATGATAAATTCAAGAGAACTAGAAGGTGTAAAAAAATGGTTAAATACATATGGAAATTTGAAGGTTATTTCAAGAGATGGTTCAATAGTATATAAAAATGCTATATCTTTAGCACTTCCAAAAACTATACAAGTAAGTGATAGATTTCATTTATTAAAAAATTTGACAGAGTATTGTAAAATATATCTAAAAATAGAATTTAATGTAAATGTAGTAATTGATGAAATAAAAGAATGCTCTGGTAAAAAAAGCTGAAGAAAATCAAATTCAATATTTAACATTAGAAGCCAAATGGAAAGAGGTAAACAATTTAATTTAAATATTAAAACTTACAATAAATTGATAAAATTAAGCACAGAAGATCTCAATAATTATTTGTTAAATACATTAGAAAAAAGACAACAAATAAAAGGGAACAAAAAAATCTAGTAACTAATAAAGCTAAAAAATTGAATAAAGAAAAATATTCATTAACTAAAATAAGCGAAATTCTTGGTATAGATAGAAGAACTGTTAAAAATTCAATTAAATATGAATATGACAATGGATTAGCAGAAGGAAGTATAAATAAATTAAAAGTAATTAAACGTATAATGTATGGAAGAAATAGTTTTGAAATGTTAAAGAATAAGGTGTTATATATTGAATCAATTTAATTACTCAACTAACAGTGGAAAGAACCATAATTTTGTATAGTATATGCTAAAAAGATGAAATGATTTAACAAATTATATAGTTAAGCAAGGTTTTTTTGAATCTAGACAAGAAGTATAATTATATATTCTATTAATATATTAAAGATTTGGGAGGAATGGATGCTTTAGATGTAGCTTTAGAGATAATAAAAAATAAATTAGGTAAATAATACTTAGACATTGAGCAAATTCATATTTTACTACTTGACGGTATAAGTAAAATAATTTACAATATACATACTGAATGAATGTATGTAAAAAGGATGTGATTTAATGGCTAGAAATAAGTATCCAGAAGAAACAATTAAACGAATACTTGATGTATCCCTAAAACTTTTTTTAGAAAAAGGATATGAACATACTACTATTCAAGATATTGTTGATGCTCTTAATGGGCTTTCCAAGGGTGCTATATATCATCATTTTAAGTCAAAAGACGAAATAGTAGATGCAGTTTGCGAAAACGTTTTTTCTGAAAATAACTGGTTTTCAAAATTAAAGGAAGATAAAACCTTAAATGGGCTACAAAAAGTACAAAAATTATTTACTAGTTCAATTGCAGATAATACACAAGCGCAAATGATTCCTATAACTAGTTCTCTTTTCAAAAATCCAAAGTTTTTAGCAAAACAGATTGAGCAAACACTTACACACGGGGCAAAGCTTTTAAAGGAGTTAATAGACGAAGGAATTACAGAT
The DNA here is from genome assembly GCF_037844525.1 of Tepidibacter sp. Z1-5. Taxonomy (NCBI): domain Bacteria; kingdom Bacillati; phylum Bacillota; class Clostridia; order Peptostreptococcales; family Peptostreptococcaceae; genus Tepidibacter; species Tepidibacter sp. Z1-5. Next base: position 9,394 of record NZ_JBBMMD010000071.1, read on the forward strand.
GGTTCTATTAAAAACGATTCACCCAAAGAGTTGGCTGAGGTAATATTACTACTTACTAATATTTGGTGGAATCCTGCAATTTGTGAAGTTACTCGTGAGGAATGGATTGCTAAGGTAACATTTTTAAAAAAATTACTTGACGGAATAGGATTGCCATTTATTAACGATGAAGCTATAGAATCAAGCAAACAGTTTTATGATTTAGCTTATGGCAAAACAAATAATGTTTAAGTAATACTGCCTTCGTGGCAGTTTATTTTTACAACTATACATACATTTGGTCGGTATCAAAAAGGAGTGGATTAAAATAGATAATTCAATTGTTGTTAAAACAGAAAATTTAACAAAATCATTTTTGAACAAGGAAATTATTAAGAATTGCAACATGACAGTATATGAGGGTTCCATTTACGGACTTTTAGGAGCCAATGGCATAGGAAAAACAACCGTATTTAAACTTCTTACTGGTTTATTAAAATCAACAATGGGGAAAATAGAAATTTTAGGAATGGATATGGCTGTAAGCAAAAATGACATTTTACGAAATATTGGTTGTCTTATAGAAACACCTGTATTTTATGAACACTTGTCTGCAAATCAAAATCTTAAAATTCATCTTGGTGAACCTATAAGTGGCTTAGACCCAATGGGCATAAGGGATATGCGTGAATTATTTCTAGAACTGGCAAAAACACATAATACGACTATTTTGATATCAAGCCACATTTTAAGCGAAATTGAACATATTGCTGATACTATAGGGGTTATTAATAATGGTAAAATTATAAAGGAGGATACACTAAGTTCCCTAAAAACACAATTTACAGACGGCCTTGAGAATTATTTTTTGGATCTTATGAATGGAGGAAAATAGAATGATTAAATTAATACAACTTGAACTTAAAAGAAATAAACTTAAAATCTATGTAATTTCTACTGGATTTATTGCCTTAGCCTTGATTGTATTTATATATATGTTTTTGTTTATTTCAACAAAAACTGAGATTAGTGGAGATGTTTATATTAAAAATGTTTTGTCCAATTATGAAACAATCATATTACTTGTAAATATAATAAGCTGTGTATGTTTCACTACTCTTTCTGGGGTAATGTATGCACGATTTGTTATTGATGAATATTCGGGTAAAAGGGCTATACTTCTGTTTTCTTATCCTGTTTCACCTCAAAGGATAATGATTGTTAAACTCTTAGTAGTTTCTTTGTTTACATTTCTTGCTTATATATTAAGTAGTATTTTAGTTTATACAATCTTTTTCATTGGAGAAAGGTTTATACACATTATTCCTGACACATTGACAGTTGCAAAATTAATTATAATTGTAAAAACTACTCTCATAATGTCTCTTTTTTCATCAGGTATAGGCATTATTGCAATGCGAATTGGCTTCTCTAAAAAGTCTGTTCCAGTTACAATAGTTTCTGCTTTTACTTTATCTGTAATTCCATCAAACATTATATCTAATGCTATTGGAATTACTTGGTTCCCTTTTTTACTTATGGTAATTTCTGTAATAATAGGTATGGTAGTATTTGTGAATTTGGTGAGTACTGTTAACAAAATGGAGGTAAAATAAATATTATGAGAGAAAATACGGAATTGTTTAGTAAAGATTTTTCTTTAATAGTTATTGGTCAGATAATTTCACTCATGGGTAATGCAGTCCTTCGTTTTACACTACCACTATATTTATTGGATACAACGGGATCGTCTACTTTATTTGGTGGTATATTAGCTATAGCAATAATACCTACTATTTTGTTATCACCTTTTGGTGGAATGATTGCAGACAGAGTAAACAAGCGTAACATTATGATTATACTAGATCTTCTAACAGCGATAATTATGATTGCTTTCGGAATTACTTTGTCTGGTAGTCCATCAGTTCTTACCATATCTATAGTTTTAATATTATTGTCAGTTATACAGTCTTTTTATCAACCCACAGTGCAGGCAAGCATTCCTGTCTTATTGTCAGAAGACAACATATTGAAAGGAAATGCTATTGTGAATCAAATCAATGGACTATCTAATTTATTAGGCCCTATTTTAGCTGGATTTTTGTATGGATTCTTGGGATTTATGTCAATTGTTATTTTTAGTGGAATAAGTTTTTTTATATCTGCTGTAATAGAAATATTTATTAACATTCCTTTTATACCTCAGAAAAAAGAATCAAATATTTTTAAAGTTGTAGCACATGATTTTAAATTAAGTAAAAATTTTATTATAAATGATAAGCCCATCATTTTTAAAATAATACTAATTATTGCAGCCTTTAACTTGTTTTTAACTGCAATGATTACCGTTGGTTTACCAGCGATAATCAAAGGCAAACTTGGTTTAAGCAATCAACTTTATGCCTTATCTCAAAGTATGTTGATGATAGGTACATTAATAGGCGGGATTTTAGTTGGTTTGTTATCTAAAAAAATTCACGCAAATAAGTCCGGTATTCTTTTTCTAACTACAACTCTTGCTTTATTACCTATTGGTGGAACGCTTGTTCTTAATTTGAACCCAATTTTGTCATATGTAATAATAGTATGTTCTACAGTTTTCATTATGGTTGTTGGAACAATGTTTAATATCATGATAATGGTATTTATTCAAAAGGAAACTCCTTTACATATAATGTCAAAAGTTGTTGCTTTTATATCTACTATAAGTATGAGTGCATTACCTTTAGGACAATTAATGTATGGATATTTGTTTGATGTTATGATAGATAAAGCGTATCTTATTATTTTTGTTGTTGTTTTCGTAAGTATGTTCATCACAATTGCATCAAGGCGAGTAACCAATAAAATCATAATTTCTTAATTAACTTTTTATATTGAAAAATATAAAAATTAGTTTGAACTTGGTGATTTAATTCCTTATGAAAAGGCTGCTAGGATTTTAAACGATTTTACTGAAAAGAATAATGCCTTAAAAACCTTTAAGTTAAAACAAAGGATAATATTTATATCATCATCTTTTGATAAGCAAACATTATTAACTGAAGTTTGTCTTATAGCTAATAATGTAAGCACTGATCTATTTTCAGATACAGAAAAGGAGCAGATGTGCAGAGTATTAACAACAGAATTGTTAACTACACGAAAACCTTTTGAATTTCTTACAGTATCAAGACTAGTGAATGCTTCATAATTATTCCATATCTGGGGATGTAGTGGAAAGACAGTTTTACATTATGTTTTGGAATCGATATCAAGAGAATATTGAGAAGGATATTTTAAAATAGCATGAAATTGTAAGACTTTGTAATCTTATGAATAATTCTGCTTATGTGCAGGTTGAGGATACGGAAGTTGAGAGTAGAGTAAATATTATCCATATTTTATGAAGCAAAGAAAAAGACAATCTAATATAAAATGAGATTGTCTTTTTTTATGTGGGTATCATGTCAGTTGGTTTTCATAAATCGACAGGATAAGACTCAAAAATACTACTATATTTATAAAGTGTATTCTAAAAAGTTTTATTTTTCTACAATTAAACAAGATGATTTGAATTATTATGTAAATTTAATAAATAATAGACCTCGGAAATGTTTAGGATATAAAACACCTTCTGAGGTCTTTTTTTAGGATAATAGTAAAGTGTTGTACTTAACTTGACAAATTATCATAAATAAAAAGAGAATAAATTAACATCCGTATTTAATTTATTTTTTTCAAAAATCTCTGTTTATATTATTTATGATGCGGTTCATCGTAACGGGGGTAAGTACGATTATTTATAAGACCTTTAAGTTGTGTCAAAATTACCTGTTTCCTAGAAAAAACAAGCGTTACCCATCACACTATCTTGAATGACTTTAATTTCTTCTCGTATACCTTGAAAATCACCTGGCGAAAATAGCCCTTCAATAATAATAGGGGCATTGACTTGTTTCACTTTATTCAGTAGTTCCATTTGCCCACTCTCAACAATGGGGGTGCGCCCTAGTTCATCAATAAAGCCACTTACATGGATGGCTCTTATCTGTTCTCCATGATGGTCCAAGTATTTATCAATATAGTTTTCAAAACGGATCGATCGATTAATATCTAATACACTATCAAAACCATGTTGATTCAATGCCTCATCAAAAGTCTGCCACGATGCATGATTAGGATTTTTTATATAATAAGGAAATGAGCAATCTCTAAACTGCGACCAATCCTTAATACAATCAAAGTGAAAAATGACCGCATCAATTTTCACTTTTTGAACAATCATCTCTAGATGAGTAAATATATCTTTCGTTGCTTTATTATTTTTGTAATTGATTCCACACCAAGGCGCATGGATCATCACATTATTAAACTGTGCTAATTTTTCACATAGCATAGGTGATGAAGCAAACTGGCGAAGCATTTTCAATGTACTAAACGCAATAACAATACGATTAAATCCTAACTCCATGCAAATGTTCAGTTTGCGTTCGGGTCCAATATCCCACAAACAGAATGCAGCTGTTGAAATAGCAATATCACACATTAATATTTACTCCCTTCCAGTACTAAATTTAAGTTACTTATAATTATACTTATAAAAACAGAGTCTTGTCTAATTGAATATTTCAATGTTGTTCTCTTCTAAATTTAATCTTTGAATAACTGGCTGAGAACATAAGGCCATACAACCGTAAATTATATGAAGAGCAACTTGCCGAAGGGGATAAGTATTCTACTTTATCAAGAACTATATGTATAAATATAATTAATTTTAAATATTTAAAAAATGATAGATTTCAAAAATGGTTATTTATTAAAAGAAAAGGATATGTTAGTTGCTTGGACTGAATTTTTGAAAATCCTGAAAGTGAGAAGGTTAGAAATGAGTATAGAAGAAATAAAAGAGGTAAAGGATGAGCTTGTAAGGCTTAGTAATGATGATTGAAAGAAATATACGAGAAAACTGCTCTATTATAGTAAGTAATATTTTTACCTATGATTATTTTTAGATAGATATTTATCTTCAATAATAGTTTCTTTTATATGTGGGTATTGGGTCAGTCGAGTTACCTGCGATGACAGAATACGACTTGTATATCTCGCTATCTTTATACAATGTCAAAGTTCGATTGATTATATTAATTTTAAAAGAAACATAAATATATGAAATTAAAAAATGTATGTATACTGATTTAAAATCATTTCATATGGATGAATTTTATACAGTTATAGTATATAATATTAATAACGATATAAATAGGAGGTGTTACTATGATGAAAGGACTATTAGACCCTAAGATAGACTTTGTATTCAAAAATATATTTGGATCAAGTAAACATCCTAAAATACTAATATCATTTTTAAATGCTATATTAAAACCAAAATATTTAATAACAAATGTCGATATACAAAACACTGATCTAGAAAAACACTTTCTAGAGGATAAATTTTCAAGACTAGATGTAAAAGCGAAAACAAGCAATGGTGATGTAATAAATATAGAGATACAGCTAAAAAACGAATATAATATGATAAAACGAAGTCTTTATTATTGGAGTAAGCTGTATGAAGAACAGCTTGGAGAAGGCGATGATTATTCTATTTTATCAAGAACTATATGTATAAATATCCTAAATTTTAAGTATTTAAAAAATGATAGATTTCATAATGGATATATATTAAAAGAAAAGGAAACTAATGAAGAGCTTACTAATGTGATGGAGATACATTTTATAGAAATACCAAAGCTTGAGGATAGTAGTGATGAAAAGGATATGTTGGTTGCGTGGACAGAATTCTTAAAGAATCCTGAAAGTGAAAAAGTGAGAAGATTAGAAATGAGTATAGAAGAAATAAAAGAGGCAAAGGATGAACTTGTAAGACTTAGTAATGATGATGAACAGAGAATGATTTATGAGATGAGATCTAAAATATTAAAGGATAAGGTTAGTGCACTTAATAAGGCTAAAAATGAAGGGATAGAACAAGGAATAAAACAAGGAGTACAACGAGAAAAGATAGAAACAGCCAAAAATTTACTAAAGCTAGGTATGGATATATCCTTGGTAAAAGAGGCTACAAAATTATCTGAAGGAGAGATAATAAATTTAAAGGAAGTATTAGAAAAAGAAAATAATTAGATTTATTAAAAATTTAATAATATTTAAGTAAAAATAATGCTTATTACAATAGTATTTACTATTGTAATAAGCATTATTTTTATGTGGGTATCGGGTCAGTAGCGTTCATTATAGCTACAGGATATTATCTAGTGTTTTTATACAAGATAAGTCTTTGTTCAGCTTGTATTGACGTCTATTTTATGGTTGAGTGTTTTGTATGAAAAGAAAAACCTTTAAAGGAATAGAGGATCTTAGACGATTTAGAGCATATGAAGCGATGCTTAGTCATCAAACATCAAAGGAAGTAGTTACCTATGTTGTATATTCAGGTAATATAAAGAATCCTATAGATACTTATAAAACTGGAATTAGCACTTATAAAGTAAATGCCATATCTATGGTAAATAAAGATGGAGATAAAATATTTAATGATATTTTAGAAAAAATAAAGCTTGGTTATGATTTAAGTAAACAAGATATAATATCCTTAACGTTTTCTCCAATTATGGGAGGAAAACTATCAAAAGCTGAAAAAATACTTGCGGCTATAAGAGTAGTTACCTAGATTTCGTACAAACGAAATCTGGGTTATTTTTTTAGGGTCTGTGGGTTATTAAAAACTATCTATACAAATACCGCGAATACAACGATATTTTGAA
>NZ_JBBMMD010000072.1:0-16341 GCF_037844525.1 Tepidibacter sp. Z1-5
TTAAATAAAAGTTTGTCAGTACTCAGTAACTGACTTTATGTGTTGTTTCCGAAAATCACTGTTTGTGATTTATTTATAACCTACTGTTTAATTTTCAAAGTTCATGTCGTCCGTTTCTCTCGGACAAGTAATAATATATCACCTTTTAAAACATTCGTCAACACTTTTTATTATTTTTTTATTTTTTTATATTTTTCCATGTGTATTTTTACTTGAATAAAGAGAAAATATGAATAAGTATTTGTATACTTTAAAATCATAAAATAATAATTAAGGAGGTTTTATTATGTCTCAAAAAAACCCTGAAGACAAAATAGATGAAACTTATGATAGTAAAGACCCCAAAACACCAGTTAGACCTTTAACAAATACAGTCATGCCTTTTAAGATGAAAAAAGATTCAGAGTATGATTTAGATTATATGGACCCTTTAAGAGCTGTAGAATACCATCCTTTTATACCATCTCATAATAATTTATCTAATAAGGAAATAGATAAAAAAACAAGATAGCCTAAAGGCTATCTTGTTTCCATAACTCTCATACTATTTAAAACAGCTATTAAAGCAACTCCTACATCTGCAAACACAGCTTCCCACATATTAGCTATTCCGAAGGCTCCCAATATTAACACTATTAATTTAACACCAAGCGCAAATACTATATTCTGTATTACTATAACTCTTGTTTTTTTAGCTATTTTTATGCTTTTTACTAATTTCGATGGTTCATCTGTCATTAATACAATATCAGCAGCTTCTATGGCAGCATCTGAACCAAGACCTCCCATGGCAACCCCTATATCAGCCATAGCCAAAACAGGAGCATCATTAATTCCATCTCCCACAAATACAACTTTTGAATTAGATTTTATTCTACCCTTTATCATCTCAAGCTTTTCTACCTTTTGATGAGGAAGAAGTTGTGAGTGAACTTCATCTATACCTAATTCATCCTTAACTTTATTAGCAACTGAAGAATTATCTCCCGTAAGCATTATAGCATTTTTAATCCCCATATTTTTAAGTTCATTTATACTTTGCTTTGAATCACTCTTTATCTCATCTGATATAAGTATATATCCACTGTACTTACCATCTATAGAAATATATATTATAGTTCCAATCTCATTTATCTCAGTACAATCTATATTTTCCTTATTCATAAGCCTATAATTACCTACTAATACATTTTTACCTTCTATATTTACCTTTACTCCATAGCCAAATACTTCTTCATAATCATTTATAGCATTTTCATTTATTTTGTCCTTATATTCACTTACTATAGATACAGCTATAGGATGATTAGAATAAGACTCTGCATAGGCTGCATACTTTAGTAATTCTTCATTTGAAATATTTGAACCCCTTATATCTGTAACCTTAAATATTCCCTTGCTAAGTGTACCTGTCTTATCAAATACAACAGTATCTACATTATTTAATGCCTCTAAATAGTTACTTCCCTTTATAAGTATTCCATTTTTAGAAGCAGCACCTATACCTCCAAAGAAACTCAATGGTATAGATATAACCAGTGCACATGGACACGAAATCACTAAAAATATCAACGCTCTATAGAACCAATCTGCAAATATAGCTCCATCTATAACAAGAGGTGGCACCATTGCTATAAATGCAGATAAACCTACTACTGTAGGAGTATAATATTTGGCAAACTTAGTTATAAAGTTTTCAGTCTTTGCTTTTTTGCTACTTGCATTTTGAACTAAATCAAGTATCTTAGATACAGTTGATTCTGAAAATACCTTAGTTACCTTAACCTCAAGAACACCGTTTTTGTTTATAAATCCTGAAAGTACACTATCTCCTACCTCTACATCTCTTGGAATCGACTCTCCTGTTAAGTTAGAAGTATCTATATTAGATTTTCCATTGATTATTATCCCATCTAATGGTACCTTCTCTCCAGGCTTAACTACAATAATATCATCAACATTTACTATTTGAGGTGAAACCTTTTTGATTCCACCATTTTCTTTTATATTTGCAAACTCAGGTTGAATTTTAAGAAGCTCTTTTATAGACTTTCTAGAATTATTAACTGCTTTTGATTGAAAAAACTCACCTACTTGATAAAATAGCATAACTCCCGCAGCCTCTGGAAACTCTTTAATTATAAATGCACCAATAGTCGCTATGCACATCAAAAAGTTTTCATCAAATACCTGTCCTCTCAATATATTTTTAAATGCCTTTAATAAAACATCTCCACCTATTAATATATAAGCTATAAAAAATATTATAAACTCTATAGTATTTGAAAATTTGCCTATGATTCCTATTCCAAACAATAAAGTCCCTATACCCATCTTAATTAATTCTTTTTTATTAAAGTCATCTTCTTCATATTCATGTAAATTATCTTCATCCTCACTTATAACCTTCACATGAGGTTCTTTCTTAACTACTATATCCTCAATCTGTTTAGAAATTTTTTCTAAATCAAATTTATTTTCAACTAAAACTGTTAATCTAGTAGATACAAAATCTAAGTTAACATCCTTTACCTTATCTAAATTAAATACATCTTTTTCTATTTCTCCTGCACAATGAGCACAATCTAAGTTTTTAAGAATAAAGACTTTTTTATAATAATTATTCTTTTCTTTGACCTCAACATGAGGCTCAAGCTTTTTAACTATACTCTTAGTAGCATCTATAGCTTCACCTGCCATGCTCGAATCTCCAAGCTCTATTGAAAGAGTCTTAGTAATAAAATTTAAAACAGCAGAATTTATATAAGATAACTTATTAACCTCTTCTTCTATCTTAGTTGCACAATGAGCACAATCAAGACCTTCTAATATAATTTCTTTTTTCACTATAGTTTCCCCCTTTTCTATATTAAAAGTATGAATATTTACCTATGATTTATATGAGCAAGACCAGTATCGAATATATCCTTAACATGATCGTCATCAAGAGAATAATAAGCGACCTTGCCCTCTTTTCTAAACTTAACAAGTCTTGCATTTTTCAAAACCCTTAACTGATGAGATATAGCTGATTGAGTCATCCCTAAAAGAGCAGCTATATCACACACGCACATTTCTGACATAAATAATGCGTATATTATCTTTATTCTAGTTGTATCCCCAAACACCTTAAAAAGTTCAGCCACATCATATAACCTCTCTTCCTCAGGCATTTTATTTCTAGCATTTTCAATTATATCTTCATGTATTACATTACAACTACAAGTCTGTATTTCTTTTTCTTTATTCATAATCTCCTCCTTATATATGAATACTTATTCATATGTTTATATATTCATTATATTCCTCCATCTGTTTTTTTGCAACAAAAAAACCTCAGATTATTTATAATCTAAGGTTTCTTATTTTATATGTAATTATAAAGTTATATAATTTTTAATACTCAAATAATACATGAACTATGCGGTAGCATAAAGCGAATTTTTTATTCAGTTTTAAACTTACCAACTTCATTCTTTAATTTATCTGATAATACTTTAAGATCTTCAGAACTTTGGACCATATTTTCTACAACAGCTAAGGTCTGCTGTGTGCTAGCAGAAACTTCTTCTGTTGAAGCACATGTTTCCTGTGCTAGTTCAGATATACTATTTATAGATACAACTATATCTTCTTTATTATCTATCATATCATCATTTAAATTTTTAACATTAGTTATATCATTTGATATATTTGATATAGCATTTGATATTTTATTGAATATATCTCTAGTCTCTATTACAGATTCCTGTTGATACTCCAAAGTCTGTGATACATTCTCTATACTTTTAACAGATATATTAGATTTTTCTTGTATTTTTGTTATTAACTCTCCTATTTTATAAGAAGCTTGAGTTGTTCCATCTGATAACTTTCTTATTTCATCCGCAACTACTGCAAATCCTTTGCCAGCTTCACCAGCTCTTGCAGCTTCAATAGAAGCATTAAGTGCTAATAAATTTGTTTGACTAGCAATTGTATTTATCGCCTCTATTATATTACTTATTTCTTTTGAGCTTTCCTCCATATCCTTTATAGCTGAATCTAACTCCTTACTATTATCAATAGTCTGTTTAGTTTTATCCGTAAGATCTTTTACGATTTCTATACCCGATTCATTTAAACATACAGTTTCCTCAAACCTTTGATTTATATTGCTTATTTCATTTGATATTGATGTTATACTATTTGATAAATCATTTGCCTTTTGGCTTCCTTCTTCTGTATCCTTTGCCTGTTGATTATTGCTATTTGCTATTTCCTCAATAGCACAAGCTACTTGATTTGTGCTATTCTCAGTTACACAAGACATCTCTTCTATATCATTAGACATCTTATATACCATTTCAGAAGAAAGTTTTATTTCATTTAAAAGATTTTTTAAACTTATAATCATCTCATTAAAACAAATTCCTATATGACCAAATTCATCATCAGTATTTATATTTATATTTTGACTAAAGTCACCATCACTGGCACTCGTAATAGCATCTTCTAATTTTTTTAACGGCTTAGTTATCATATTACTTATTATATTAGCTAGAATTAAAGCTACTATAACAGAAATTACAAGTAGTAATATAGATGTATTTCTAATAGTATTAATCTCTTCCTTTATTTCATCTTTAGAAAAATCGATACCTATTATCCAACCAGTTCTTTCATTTTTTATACAATGCATAAAATTATCTTTAGTTAATGAACTTCCCATTTGTGAAAGTAGTAATTTTTTATCTTCTTCGCTTAAATTCTGACCTATTGTTTTTTTATCATTATTTACTACATATTTTCCATCTTTACTTACCATAAATACGTATCCAGTTTTCCCCAATGTTATCTTTCCATATTTTTGAGCAAATCCTTCTAAATCAACATCTATTCCAACAACTCCCATTATTTCTCCATTTGAATCTTTTAACGCCCTACACATTGTAAAGTTAAGTTTATTAGTGTTTGCATCTATATAAGGATTTGTGTATACTATTTGATCGCTATTTTCAATAGCTTCTTTATACCAACCTCTTGAAGTTGGGTCATATGATGGATTATCAGACATGCCATTTTCAGAATCTGCAAACATCCTTTTATTCTTAGTTCCTATATATGCAGATAAGAACTTATCGTTACTGTTAGTAATGTCATCTAAAATTTCCTTTGTTACATATTCTATATCTTCTTTACTGTCTAAATTTCCATCTATAATACCATCTTCTACTTTTACTAGATTTATAAAGTTTTGATTATTAGATATAAGATCAAGTGTGTTCTCAATCCCTATAAAAAACTCATCTAAATTTCCATCTATTTGTTGTGTGATTTCATCAGAACTTTTTATCAATCTTTCTTTAACAACTTTATTTGCTTCATTATACGATAGAAAAGCTGAGGTTATTAAAGGCATTAATATAGCTGAAATTATTATTGGAAATAAAACAGCTTTAATGGATTTTTTTTTGTTTGTTATTTTCATTATTTCATCTCCTCTTGTATCGAATACTATATAGAATATTTCTAATTACAATTATATACTAATTCTCTATATTTTGTTATACTTTCTAACTATAAATAAGAAGTATAGCATACTTTATAGTGCTTAAACTTATCCGTATCCTTAATAAAGCCACTCTATAAACTGTTATTTTAATATTATAACTTTCATTTAAATGTACAAGATTAATTGCAAAAAGATGGATATCAAAACATTAGTTACTTTTTAAAATTAAGCAACATATTTTAATTCCCATCTTTTTAGTATAGTTCACTTAAAAATCTTTATATTTTATCCTACTCGCTTTTCTTCCTTATTTATCAATATAGTAGAAAAATAAGATATTTTATCCTTATCTAAATCTGCTAAATTAGTATAAACCTTTTCTTCATTCAAAGAAGAATTACTAACTAAAATTGCATGGTCTAATAAATCATTCTTTTTAATCTTTTCTATTATCTCCTTAAAATTCTTATACACCTTCATAAGAACTATAGAACTGTAATTTTTAAGTGCATAATCAAGTTTAGACTCATCAGTAGTACAAGGAACTACTATTAAAGGTTCTCTATCCATAACAAGAGGAAAATTTTGATTTGATGCTATATTTGAAAAAGATGATATTCCAGGTATAGTCTCAACCTCAACCTTACCTCTTACTCTTTCAAGTAAGTATACATATGTACTATATATCATAGGATCTCCAAGAGTTACAAATCCTACATTTTTTCCATCTTTAACATCCTTTTCTATCTCAATAGCAATTTCATCCCATGCCTTAGTTTTTTCTAAATTATCAAAATTCATAGGAAAATGTCTTTGCTTTATTTCAAGATCTTCTTTTAAATATTCTTGAACTATTGATAAAGCTAAGCTCTTACCTTCCTTTTTAGGCTCTGGAGTATATAATATATCTAACTCCTTCAATATATTCACAGCTTTAATTGTAAGTAATTCACTATCTCCTGGTCCTGTACCTATTCCATAAAACTTACTCATTTTTTATTCCTCCCCTTACTTGATTTCTTTATAACTTACATAAATACCCATTAAAAAGAATAGTATAAAATATATTAATAAGATTAATACTGAAGAGTAATTAACCGTATCAGTTAACGCAATAGATCTTAAACTCTGAGTTACATGAGTGAGTGGTAATATCATTATAATTTTTTCAACTGCAGCAGGCATTTTATCTAGTGAAAAAAATGTTCCACATAAAAACGACATAGGGGTTATAACAAAAGTTGTAAACCTATTCATATCATAATGATTATCTATTACCATAGCAGCCACATACCCAAAAGCTGAAAATAACATACTGTTTAAAATGCATACTAGTAAAAACATAAAGTTCACATTTATATGTACTCCAAATAAATAAGAAACCATAAGTATTAAGAATCCAGCATACAAACCTCTAAGTGCTCCTGCTATTATATAACCCAATGTTAAAAGATACATCCTAACAGGTGATGTCATATAGTACTCAAAACTTCTCTCATGTAATTTTGCAACTGTAATTCTTATAGCTACAGCATTAAAACTTGTATTCATAGTAGATAAAGCTATTATACCAGGTATTATGAAGTATATATAAGTGTGACCATCTACTATAACTCCATCTCCAAGACCCCATCCAAATGCTATTAAATACAGAAGAGGACTCATAACTGCTCCTGCAGTTATTCTAAATGCTTTTCTTTTAAAGAAAATAAATTCTCTCCATAAAATAGTTGCAACTTCCATTTAAATTACCTTCCTATTTGTAAAATTATAAAATACATCTTCAAGACTCAAATCTCTAAGTATAAAGCTTTCTTTAATATCAGTTGAAAATTTATTAGCATCATCTATACTTTTAAAATATCTATATTTAGTAACCTTATTTTCATCAAAATATTCTATTGTATATTTTCCAAGACTATTTTTGAGATTATCACTTGTATCCTTATAAAATATTTTACCCTTATCCATAAGAGCTATTTCATCACAAAGACTTTCAGCTTCTTCTATATAGTGAGTTGTTAGTATTATAGTTTTCCCCATATCCTTCATTAGTTTTAGTATATCCCATATCTTTCTTCTAGAGTTCAAGTCTACCCCTACAGTTGGTTCATCTAGAAAAAGTATCTCTGGATCGTGTATTAAAGCCTTTGCTATCATAAGCTTTCTCTGCATTCCACCAGATAACTTTTTTGCCATTCTATCTTCGACTTTTTTAAGGTCCATATAATCTAGTAAACTTTCTATTTGATCTTCTCTTTTCTTGCCTCTAATACCGAATAGTTTAGCCGACAATATAAGATTTTCCTTTACTGTCAAGTCCTTGTCCAAATTCATATATTGAGGAACTATTCCTATTTGTCTTTTTAAAAATACATTCTTTCTATCCATTTTCTGATCCATTATATATATTTCTCCACTAATAGGTTTCAAAAGTCCTATCAGCATATTTATAAGAGTTGTCTTTCCTGCACCATTAGGTCCTAATAGTCCAAAAAAACTTCCTTTTTTTATAAGTAAATTTAAATCATCAACAGCACAGAAATCACTGTATTTTTTTGTAACATTTTCAATTCTTATAATTCCATTCATATCAACATCACCTTATTAATTAATGGCTTTTAATAAATCTAAAGATTTTACTACATCTTCTCCTGTAACATAATCCTTTGGATTAAATTTATTGTTTTTAAGTTCCATAAGCTTATTATCTACTATCATCTGTACTATTCTTTCATTTTCAACCTCAGATATATCAGAAATATTAATTTTAGTATCAACAGGCTTTATATCATCTACCATGAATAAAACTTTTGCAAATTCTTCTCTTGTAATCTTATTATTAGGGTAAAATAACTCTTTATTATTTTCTTTAAATCCATTTATATATCCAGTTGTAACTGCCGTTTCTATAAAGTTAATTCTCTCATCATTTATATCTACATCCTCAAACATGCCATATGTATGTCCTTTATGCTCTTTTTTATAGTACTTAGATGTAGGAATAAATGTAGGTTCATGTTTAAATTTAACTATTATTTCAGCAAATTCTTCTCTTGTTACTTCTTCATCAACATCGTATTTAGAATAATCATCAAATATTTCTGGATAAAACATTCTACACATCTCATTTATACCATCTAAATATCTAAATGTAGGGCTTGATATTATTTTCTGATTTATAACATATACTCTATCATTTTTTATAGCTTTTATAGTATCAAATCCAGGACGTATATTTATAGAGTGCTTATTTCCACCAGCATTCATAACTCCATTTTGAGATACAAACACATCTATATCATCAGCTTTTTCAAGTATTCGCTCTGTTCCATATGCAGCTATCGAACTACCTTCTTTTATCGGTTTTGCATCACTTGCTATATTAGTTCCTCCCGCTATATTAATAGCCATAGCAGGCATAGAATCTACAGTAACAGTTTTATAATCTTGCTCTGATGACTCAAAATAGACATTTACCTTGTTATCTATATTTTTAGTTTTTTCTTTTATATTATCTATTTGTGTATGAAAATCCTCTAATAAGGTCTTAGCTTTATCCTCAGTTCCAGTTAAAATAGATAGTTTGTTTATGTAATCATCTAACTCATCAAAAGATTCAGGATATAATGACACTACATTAATCCCCGCTTTTTCTAAAGCCTGTACAAAATCTGGACGAGATCTATTTATAAAAGGTCTTATTAAAACCAAGTCAGGCTCTTCAAGAATTATCTTTTCTGGGTCTGCATTTTTATAGTCAAATTGTTTTTTTTCAAGTACCTTAGCTGGATATATATCACTCGTTCCAACACCTATTATTTCATGATCAATACCTAACTTGTATAAATTCTCTGTATGTGCTGAATAAAGAGATATTATCTTTTTAGCTGGTTCATCCATATTTATTTGTTTTTGATCATCATCTACAAAGCTTATTTTATATTCTTTATTGTCTGCTGAATTCTCTTGATTTGTATCTGAACATCCAGTAAATACTAGCATTCCTATCAAACAGATAATTAAGAAAAATACATTCATGTTATATTTTACCATATTTTACCCCCCACGTATAAAAATCATCAGCAAATACTGATGATTTTTATTATTTATTATTCTTCTGTAGTTTCTTTCTTCATAGCTTCTTTTGCATGATTTACGTACATGTCTTGTACTTTTTCATTTTCTCCTAAACCATGTAAGTAACTTTCAACTACAAAGCCTTCTTTCTTTAATATGCTCTTCCAAGAATCTTCTTCATCTCCAGCCATATCATTATTAGCATGGTCTCCTGCAACAAGCATTAATGGCATTAACGTAACTTTTTCTATATTATTTTTCTTCAACTTATTTATTACATTATCAAGTGTTGGATATCCTTCTACTGTTCCTACATATGCATTAACTCCCATATCTTCTAGCATATAATCTAAGCATGAATAAGTAGCATTAGCATAGTGATGAGTTCCATGACCCATAAATACTACAGCTTCATTGTCTTTTAATTCTCCTATTTGAGTTTTTAAACCCTCTACTAAATCTTTGTAGTCTTGGATGCTAGTAAGTAAAGGTGTACCCATTTTTATTTTGTCAAAGTCATCTTTATATTGATCTACAACTACAGCTAAATCATCGTATTCAGCTCCATTCATTACATGAAGTGGTTGAACTACAACTTCACTAAATCCTTCTGACTTCAATTTTTCTAAAGCTTGAGTTGGATCGTCAACTTCTATACCGTCTCTTTCTTTAAGCTTTTTTATAATCATACCTGCTGTAAAAGCTCTTCTCATTTCATAATCAGAAAATGCCTTATCTATCTTTTGTTCAGTGGCTTCTATAGTAACCTTACGTGTATCTGCATAGCTAGTCCCAAAACTTACAACTAAAATTGCCTTCTTGTTTGGATCCTTCTTAACTTCCTTTTCTTCAGTTCCAGCAGCACTTGAACATCCTGCTAAAACTCCTCCTAAAAGCATCATACTTACTAATAAAGCTAAATACTTTTTAATTCTCATTTAAATCTCCTCCTTATATATTATTATCCGTTCTAAGCGCGTATTAAAAATCCTTTATCCTCTATTTGGTCTACCTGTATATCAAATACATCTCCTATAAAGTTTGTCGTCATTATATCATTAGTTTGTCCTTTTGCTACAACTTTTCCATCCTTTAAAACACAAACTTCATCACTAAACATATAAGCTAGGTTAAGGTCATGTATAACTGACACAACCGTTAAATTCTTAGTTTCTACTAATTTTTTGATAAGCTTTAAGCATTTAATTTTTTGGGATATATCCATAGCCGAAAATGCCTCATCTAAAAATAAAACCTTTGGCTCTTGAGTCAATGCTTTTGCTATCATAACTCTTTGAAATTCGCCTCCACTAATCTGAGTTACAAGAGAATCTGCAAATTTTAAAGTATCTGTTGTCTCCATAGCTTTATAGACTATTTTTTTATCTATTTGACTGAGTCTATTGATTCTCTTTAAAAAAGGTTTTCTTCCCATCATAACTATTTCAAGACATGTGAATGGAAATTTTATATCACCTTTTTGATTAATTATTGCAAAATTTTGTGATAATTCTTCTACTCTATAATCTGAAATATTCTTACCCATATATTCAATAATACCTTTATGATTACTTAAGTATCCAGTCAATAAATTAAGTAATGTCGTTTTTCCAGATCCATTTGGCCCTATTATAGATAAAAACTTTCCTTTATCTACATCTAAGCTTATATTATCCAATATCATCTTTTCATTATATTTAAAGCTAACATCTTCAACCTTAATCATATAACCACCCTCTGAATTTATTGTATACTCTTGTTTTTACTTGTAAATATGTATATAAAAAATGGGCCTCCAAATAAAGTAGTTATAACTCCTACAGGAATATCTATATTAAATAATGATCTTGATATATTATCTGCCATTAAAAGTAATATAGCTCCTAATAAAGATGATATTGGTATAAGATATCTGTTGTCAGATGTCAATGAAAATCTAACTATATGGGGAACTACAAGCCCTATAAATCCTATTATTCCACTAACTGATACACAAACAGCAGTTATCAAAGATGCACATATTAAAAATATATTTCTTGTTCTTTTAGTATTAACACCTAGCGCCCTAGCTTCTTTTTCTCCAAAAGCTAATATATTCAAGTCATCAGCAAAATATATACATATAATTGTGCATATGATGATAATAGGGAAACTTACTATAACTTGAGACCACGTTCTTGAATTAAGACTTCCCATAAGCCAATATATAATAGCAAAAACTTGTTCTCCTGATGTGCTTTTTAAAAAACTTATTCCTGCTGATAGTATAGAGCTTACTATTATTCCAGCTATAACCAAATTAGAAGAACTCATATAACCATCTATATTTGCTATTTTCATAACTATTAATAACGTCAATATTGCTCCTAAAAAAGCAAACGGCGTTATAGGCATAGGCGTTTGTATTATAAATATATTCATATATATACAAAGAACTGCTCCAAATGCTGCTCCTGTTGAAACTCCTATAGTATATGGGTCTGCAAGAGGATTCATAAGAAGAGATTGAAATATCGCTCCAGATACAGCAAGGCCTCCACCTACCAATAAAGCTACTAAAATTCTAGGTAACCTTATATCCCATACAATAGCAAGTTTAGACTTACTTATACCATCTAATATATCCTTGTTTGATGTTATCTTTGATGCAATAATTTTTACAACCTCCATTACCTTAATATCTGCTCGTCCTACGTTAACAGACATTATAAGAAGTAATAAAGATAAAAATAATAATGCTATACCTATTAAAAATGCTTTTCTTCTTTTAACTTCTAAGTTATCCATTATGTTGTTTTCTTTTATCATTACATACCTCTTTTTCCAAAAAAAAACTCCTATGGGAGTTTTTTGATATGTATAATTTTAGGATATAATCCACCTATTATCATAACGCTCATCTCCCTCCGAAATAGCTTTTAAAATTATAGGCAGGTCTCCTGACTCACAGTCATCCTACTCCCTCACCTTCCCAGTTTTACCCAGTGGTTATCGAGGTTTCGTTACTGCTTACAGTAGCGGGGGCTGTGTCAGTTTTTCACTGATCTTCCCTTTTAATTTTTAATAAAACCTATAATCTTCATATTAAGTTTTTAATACTTATACACACATTTTATATTAATATATAGTAAAAAGAAAGGATTTTTTTCATACATTTTATTACTCCATTTTCCAATTAACGACATGTAAATTATATTTCTATAATATTTATTATTTTTAAATATATATAATAAATCATAGTTAAATTTCAAAACAACTTTTTATATCATCAATAAATTATATTATTATTTTTTTAAAACCTTCAATTAACCATTCTAAATTCGGACTAGTTTTTTTTAATTCTTTCAATGTATACAATACTTTAAATGAATTATTTTGCATAGTATTTGATAAATAATTTATTATGCTGTCTACTTCATATTTGTTTTTCCCATGAATCATTGTATATAAATTATAGTCCCAGTTTAAACATACTTCCCTTTCATATACATGACTTATACTTTTTATGCTCTTTATCATATCTATAAAATATTCTATTTTATCTTTTTCTATATTCCAAACAACCATAGCATTACTATCATAACCACTTTTTTGATGAACCATTATAGGTGATATACGTTTTAAGTATCCTTTTTCATTTAATTTTTTCAATCTATTTATCAGCTCATCCTCAGATATATCAAATATTTTTGCCATATCCTTGTATAAGCTTTTACTTAATTCTATATTTTTGGACAGATAAACTATTATATCCCTGTCTATTTTGTCTATCAATTTAAATCACCCTTTATTATCAAAATCAAGATATACCTTAACCTTATGTTTATTTATGCAACTAAGACTTATCATATCTTCACATTTTATTCTTTCTTTTATTTCTTTAAATATATTTTCAAGTTCTTCTTTTGATGAAGCCATTAAAGTAAACCATATATTATAATCATCATCTCTTTGATAATTATGAGTTACTCCGCTGTATTCATTTATGATTTTTGATGTATTTTCTACATCCTTTGATTTTACAGCTACAAGTGTGCTTTTTATGCCTATTCTCTGGCTGTCAAATATACCTCCAAATCTTCTTATATAACCGTTTTGTTTTAATCTATTTATTCTTTCAACTATTTCATCTTCTGTTATATTAAGTTTATTAGATATATTTTTAAAAGGATTCTTTTCAATAGGTATCCCGTCTTGTACTTCATTTAATATCAATTTATCTATATTATCCATCTATTTTCTCCTTTAAGCAAAATACATCTTCATTCATATAATTTCCACTTGAACTGTATGCTCTAGCCCTACATCCCCCACATATATTGATATTCTCACAATTACCACAGTTTCCATTATACTCTTTGTAATTTCTGAGTTTATTGAATATCTCTGAATTTTTCCATATATAATCAAAAGATTCTTCTCTAACACTACCTACTTTAATAGGTAGATACGGACATATATGAACATCTCCATTAGGAAGTATACAGCAATACTTAATTCCTGCTATACACCCCCTAGAAAATCTCATATTCATCCCCTTATTTTTCGCCTCTACCATAAATTGAGGTGCACACGTTGGTTTAAGCTCTATATGAGTATCCTTTTGCTTATCTAATATTTTATTTATAATATCTTTATACTCTTTTTTGTTAAGACCGTATGACCCTATCTCCTTAGCTCTGCCAACTTCTATAAGAAAAAATGGATGGTGCGAATGTCCTCCAAGAGAAGATATATAATCTGTAATTTGAATTACCTCTTCATAATTGGATTTTGTTACAGTAGTATTTATTTGAACTTTAAGTCCTACTTCTATACATGCTTTGATCCCATCTATAGTTTTCTTGAAGCTTCCTTTAACTTGTCTAAATTCATCATGTTTTTCTTCATCCAAACTATCAAGACTTATAGCTACTGCTCTAACCTTAGATTCTTTTAATTTTTTAGCTACTTTCTCATCTATTAGTGTTCCATTTGTTCCTATCCCACTTATAAGTCCAAGAGAACTTGCATATTCAGTAAGTTCATATATGTCATCTCTTAAAAGAGGTTCTCCTCCGCTAAATATCAATATCTTAAATCCAGCTTTATGTATTCCCCTTATAAGTTCTTTTCCTTCCTCTGTTGACAATTCATCATTTGAATCAAGATTAGGTCCTGCATCTCTGTAGCAATGCTTACAATATAAGTTACAATTTTTAGTCATATTCCACGATATAATCATTTACTTCACTCCTAATCTCATCATCTGTAAGGTAACAACCAGGGTCCTCAGCCCATATATCATTATAATATCCATACGCTCTCGCTCTAAGATTACCGTTACATATATCAAGCCATTTACATGTCTTGCACCTTCCTTTTACCTTATCTTTTTTATTTCTTATTTCATTTAATAACCCATCTTTATTTTCATTCCATATATTCGAGAATGAATCTTGCTTTATATTCCCAAGCAAGTGATTTTTAGAGAACTGGTCTATATATACATTCCCTTTATAATCTATATTTGATATAGCAATTCCCGATCTATTTCCTCCATTTCTAGTTAATAGATCAAGTATCCTAATTTTTTGATATTTATCATTTTCCTTTAGATACATATATATACCATCTGCAAAGTTTGCAACTGTAAGAATTTCTTTATCTATATCATTTTCTATATTATTTTTAACATAATCATATAAATTATCTAATACTTCTCTAGTTTGCTCATGTGTCAACATATCATTTATTATATCTTGTCCCCTACCACTTGGTACTAAATGATAAAAACATATTCTAGATATATCTATATCATCTACTAATTTAAGTATATCTTTTACTTCTTTATAGTTCTTCTTTTGTATTGTAAATCTAAGTCCTACTTTTTGATCTACTTCTTTACAATTATTTATAGCCTTTATTATGGATTCATATGCTCCATCTACACCCCTGAATAAATCATTAGTTTTTGAAGTTCCATCTAAACTAATTCCAACATACCCTATTCCTAGATTCTTTAATTTTCTAGCAACATTTTCTGTTATAAGACTTCCATTAGTTGAAAGACTCACATTTATTCCCTTAGATCTTATATACTCTATTATTTCAAATATATTTTCTCTCATTAAAGGTTCTCCACCAGATAATAAAATTACAGGAACGTTAATTGTGGCTAAATCATCAACTACTGTCTTTATCTGTTCAAATGTAAGTTCCTCTTGATCTTTCGTAGCTGTCGCACTTGAATAACAATGCTTACACTTAAAATTGCATACATTTGTTATATTCCATACTACAACCGGACCCATACCTTTTCTAACCCCAGCTTTAGCTTTTGAACAGTCCTTTGAGTATCTTATACTATCTTTTTCTATATCATCTTTACTTAATAATTTACTTAAATCTATCATACATAGTCTCCTTTTTCTAAAAATCCTAGACTTTTTAATAATACCACAAAATGTATTATTTCTAACAATTAATGAATAGTTTTTTAGATTAGCCTAACGGACTATAATACCAGAAACTTAATTAATATAAATTTTATATAATAGTTCTGAAACTTTAGTAATGTTTTATATGTTTTTTCATCTTTTCATCTCTCCCAGTAATCACGTAAGTTTTTTATTTGAGGGTTAGCTTTATGGGACTCCCGCATACAAAAAAATAGATTATTTAAATGTTAGTTACCTAGATTTCGTACAAATGTAATTATTTATTCACTATAAAATACCAATTGATCAAATCTCTAATTTGGAAAAATTATAGCTCTTAATCCCAAA
>NZ_JBBMMD010000073.1:0-22211 GCF_037844525.1 Tepidibacter sp. Z1-5
ATAATTTTATTAAGGCATTCATTTTAATAATCTCTTTTCTTTAGGATTTAATTATTAAATTATATCCTATTTATAAATCGAAATCAACTAACAGTGGAAAGAACCAATCTTTTGTTGACATTTATATTCAATAGCTGAAACAAAATTGATGTGAGATTGTTTCATTTCTCTACACTACTATAATACCATGGCTACCCTAAGAAATGTGGCAGTTTTCGGGAAGTAAAAGTGAAGTATACCCAAATATACCTAAAGATAATTTCCCTATAGAAACTTTCCTCTTTTCCTTGCACCATCTTTCACTGTATTTTGCTATACCAGCTACCTGCCACCATTGTAATCCATCTATGTACCTTAACTTAATTATTTTTCTTTCATCTTCATTAAGAGCATCTAATGCCCTGTCTATTTTGTCTATCTTGTTCTGAGTTTTCATAATCTGCTTTTCTAACCTATTAATACTTTCAATATTAGCTATAGCTTCTTCCTCTGTAGTACAAACAATATTGTATGTTGGAGAAGACTTTTCCTTGTCATATCTAATAGCACCAGTACCTACAGTATCAGTTTTTAACTCCTGAATCTCTGATTTTAGATTTTCAACACTAACTTTGAGCATCTTATAGTTGTAAAGTATCCACTCGGTTTTTTTGTATGTATCTTTATTTTTTCTTTTCATAATTTATTCCCCTCTCATTATTTATGTCTAAAATAAAAAAGGACACTCCTAGCCTATATTAGACTTAAGAGTGTCCGCTGCTTGTACAGTAGGACTAATATGCTTTTTTTCTATTTCTTAAAGTGTAATCCATTTGAAGATTACCCTTGTGATTGTTTATCTCTATATTTATATAATCTAGCTTATTGTCATTCTCTGCTGAGTCTAGCACGCAATCTATAAATGATACCATCTGATCTCTCAACATTTCTTTTTTATTCTGCTCGTTTAAATCCATTTCGCTCCTCCTCTAAATTTTCCTATTATTGCCTGAGAAATATCTATTTTACCATTCTTAATGTTTCAAACATATCTACCTGTCTACCTGCTTTTTTAACTTCATCCCAATGCATGAAATCATCATCTAGTATGTTTTGTATCACCTCTTGTGTACTCGCCCAATCTTTACCTAGAGTAGCTACCATGTTACCCCAATCCTCTATATCATGATTTATTAGGTCCCCATCTTTATCTATATGTCTAAGCTCATGATATAGTAACCCTATAATTTGACTAGTACTCATTCTTTCTATGTAGTAATTTCTAGTTTCCAAAACATATTCATACCCAAGCATTGATTCAAGTTCTTTGTTTGCTTTTTTAATTCTAGCCATCCATGGCTGCTTAGCACTCCCCAAACTCCACTCCATATCCTCAATAAAAAGTATGCTCTTAGTTTTTATATGCTCTAACTCTTTAAACTTTTCAACTAGCTTATCCGCTATAGATCTATATGTATAATTCTTTATCCAATGTCTACTTCCATATTTAGCATTGTCTAACTTTCTTATGAATCTAAGATTTCCCCCATCATGTATATTAGTGAGTGATATATTGTAACCACCTGTAAAATCTATATTTTCTAATTCTTCTCCAGTGTCTTTGTCCACTACTATCAATTTCTTTTTCATATTGCTCCCTCCAATCCCTCAAGATAATCAAGAACTATTCCGTTTCTTGAGTTAACCTCTCTCATGATATTTGTTGGCATGTAGTTAAATCCCCTCTTGCCTTTGTTAGCTTTCCATCTATCCCAATAATCAATGACTATGGATCCTGATATTAAGTATCTCTTATCATATTTCTTCATGTAGCAAAGTATGAAACTTATTTCCCCCATTGTCAGCGCATTTCTTATATATTCAATTTGGTGTGGCTCTATATGTTTAAGAGGTAATCCCCTTTCATCTTCTGATTCCTTACAGTCAAAGCTTATAGAAAGTCCTGGTTTAACTGTTCCCCTAAAATCTAGAGTTGATTTTTCTACAGGAAAGGCTGATACTATTTTCTTTCCTTGTCTCTTTACTTGCCATGGCGTACTAATCTTTTGTATTAAAGCTATTCCTCTATTTTTATAACCTTCATTTGATTTTATTATTTCTTCCTCAAATAACTTCCCTTTGTTGGCCATCTTGTAATTCTTTTTATAGCTTGTATCTCTCAAAATATCACCTTCCTAATTCTTAATTTATATATTTATATAATCGCAAAATCACTTAAATCAATTTCCATAAAAGTTAAACTTTTACATTGGAATCTGATATAATATCTTATTGTAAAAATATGTTTAATATCAAAAGGAGGTAATTTACATGTCTACTAATAATATTGATGAAACAGATAATGTTGAAGAAGTAGAATATAAAGGATTGGGAGGTTGGTTGATACTTCTTGGAATTGGTATAGTATTAAACCCCTTAAATTCAATATTTTCAACTTATACTATATTTAAAGCCTGCTTTTCAGAAGGTAGATGGTCTATATTAACTTCCCCTACCAGTGAAACTTATCATGTATTACTTAAACCAACTATTATTTTTGAATTTGCTACAAACATTATTATGATAATTCTTTCATTGACAGTTTTAGTTTTATTTTTTAAAAAGTCTAAACATTTTCCCAAAGCATGGATAATCACTTTTATATCCGTAATACTTTTCTTAGTGATTGATATAGTTCTATGCAATCAGATGCCATCAATCCCTGTAGATAATCTATATAATCAACTATTTAAAACTATAATTCCATTCGCAATTTGGGGGACATATTTAAAAACGTCTAAGCGAGTAAAAAATACCTTTGTAAAATAATCTTTTAAGAGATTACATTAATTTGTAATCTCTTTATCTTCTATTTCTAAATCTCTATTTATAGTAAACCCATACTTATTTGCTATAGCTTCTACGAATACCAGATCACACTCTGTGTATGCTGACATATCAGCTATAGTTTCTAGTAGATCTTTTATATCTTCATTCATATCCTAATCCCTTCGCACAATCTTATTTTAATGTTGCTTATTTCCGTAATATTTTATATAATTACCTAAAATTTATTAGGATGTGATATTTTGAAAAAATCAACAGTTTGTATGCTTGTTTTTATATTTGCTATATTTGTAACTTCAACTATTACTCATTTCAAATCACGTTTATTTGGCACTATTTTAAGTTCAATTATTTGCTTCTTATATATCCGTTATATAGTAAACAGAGAACTCTAAAAGTAACGTTAAAATCTTATTTAAACTCGTTTCTTTTTAACTGTGTATTCCTTTTCAGTTCTTCTCTCACTTCTTCTATAACCTCCAACCATGGCCTATGATTTTCCTCTTCAATCCTCTTTTGAATAATCTCAACTGCTTCAAGTAAAACTCCCATATCCACCACCTCTTTATGCTACATGTTTTATGTAAAGCTGATTTACTATGTTTATGTATATCTCTTTTAACTTCATATCTAATTGAATAGCATCTAAGTAATTAGCTTTATCTATTGCAGTTCTAGTAGATCCATTAAGGGCCATTCTGCTTCTTAGATTCTCAAGTCGTTGCTTTAAATTGCATCTAGCTCGTTCTTGAAGTAATCTATAACTTTCATCAACAAACGTCTTGTAGTCTCCATGCTTAAGACCAATTTTTCTAAGCTTTCTACCGACTTCTTTTCTCCAGTCCTCTTCTCTGTTTACTATGGTATCTTTTATATCTGTTATTTGGCTCTGAGTTTCTTGTATTTTATTCTCTAGCTCCTTTTGTTTTTTATCCTGTATTACAAGTTGATTTATTGTTTGTTGAAGTATCTCCAGTTGTGATTGAGGTTTATTAAGTTCTTTATACTTTTTCTCAACCTGTATAAAATATCTTCTAATTAACTTTCCTTGAGTATTATTTTCTACCATGGCAATCTCTTTAGCAGCATCAATCTTAAATATGTAATCTAGCTTCCTTCCGCCGTTTTCTAATAAATTAGAAACCGATATATAGTCCTCATTTTCAATGAAATCATATCTTTCAATCCTATTTTTTATCCAATCGGCAAACTTTGATTTAACTTTTAAAAACTCATATAAATCTCTTATGTTTACAACCTTTTCTTTGTTATCCGTAGTTTCCATTACAGGTATTAAACCATTTTCAAGCAAAGTTAAGTTATTCAAGTACATCCTCTCCTCCTAATTTTAATTTTGTAATATATCAAATATAGAAATTTGTACTGGTTGATTTATAGTAAGTGCTACAGTATGTTTTATTTCTTGTTTTGTTTTTTCGATTTGATTTGTTCTTTTAGGTATATTTACATTTGATTTATACATAGATTTAGATCCTACATATTCTACTGCAGATAATAAGCCATGGCTCCTTAAACTATCTCTTAACTGAATAGCTGTATTTTCTGTAAATCCTCTAATATTGTAATTGTGTATGTTGTATTTACCTTTGCCTAGAGTAAGTATTACTTTGCAGTAAGCAGGATCTTCTTCACTTCCTATTTCATCTATACATTTACTTTTTTCAATGTAATCTATTACCTGGATAGATTCATTTGTAAGTTGACTCTTTAGTTCTTCTCTTTCGCTATCACTTAACCTATAGCTCCAAGATCCGTAACTACTGCGCTTTGATATGTAAAGCAGCCTATTTTCAATAACTATAAATGTTTTATCTGACTTCTTTTGAGGCTTATAATAAAAGTTTATTCCTGATTCTAGCTTTACTCTGTAGTTACATTCTTTTCTTAATTCATCTAGTGGGTTTATACATTTCCCTTCTTTGGAACATTCCATATATCTATAACAGCAAGATATCATTCCCATAACACTGACCCCTTAATTTCAAATTAGATACTGCTTAATTTGCATATGCATTTATTGCATATATTCTTACCTTCAAAATGCTTTATGTCTTTTGCATTCCCACAGAATACACATGCAGGTTCATATTTTTTAAGAATTACCATGTCTCCATCAACATATATTTCAAGTGAATCCTTGATGTCTATATTTAAATTTCTTCTCAATTCTATAGGTAATACTATTCTTCCTAATTGATCTACTCCTCTAACTACTCCTGTTGCTTTCATTCTCAATCTCCTCCAATTTATTTTTATATTTTTCATGCTCTTAATTAAGCTAATTTAATTTTCAATTCTTCTTTTGGTGTGTATTTACTAAAGCATTCTCTTAGTCCTGATTTATGTTCAAATACATATAGATTCTCAGTTTCACATATGAATCTTAACTTTTTCTTATTTAATTTTCTTCCTCTTTTGTCTTTTAAGTCATAACAGCTAGATACTGTTATTTCTACTAAGTACATAGTTCCTGGATATAATTCTAATTTTGCTATTTTCTTAGGTGTCATTCTTTTACTTAAAGCTCTTACCATTGCTCTTCCCCCTTGCTAAATAGCTACTTTGTTTAATCTGTGATTGAAGTTTTTGCCTACAAAATCAATCATTCTGCCTTCACATTTTTCTATGATTCTGCTTCCTATAGCTTCATCAATATTTAACAGCTTGTCTGATGTATATTCGCTAGATACTATCATTGGAGAACCTTTTAAGTATCTGTAATTTATAATCTCAAACATGATATTTATATCAGTTTCGGTGATCTTGCCTTTGAATAGATCATCAATCAAAAGAACTGTTGCATTCTTGTATTTCGATATCTCCCTTTGGTAGTAATATTCATCAAGCATGTTTTGTTTAAGGTGAGTTATCACGTCTCTGTACTGCATGTATAGGACCCCTATGTTCTTACTCATTAGGTTATTAGCTATAGCAATAGATAAATGTGTTTTACCCGCTCCCACTTGACCTAAAAAGGCTATAGAATTTGATACGTTATCTCTTATTCCTTCAAAGTCTTTGCAGTACATAAGAGCTGTTATCTTTGTTTTTTGAAGTTCGCGGTTCCCCTTATCTTGAAATGTCTCAAAGGTCTTTTTTCTAAAGGCTTCGGATATCCCTGAGTTTCTTAGGATTGTCTCATAGAGCTTTCTTTCTCTGCATTCACAATATTCCATGGCATCAAGCTCTGGGTTATATACCAGCTCCTTATCCTTACACTTTGAGCATTTAAAAGAGTCCATTTTCTCGCATCCATTGGTTAAGTTCTTCTCCTGATAATTGCTCAAGTCCGTTTGTCTCTGGTGGCTTTGGTTTGTATCCTTGGTACTCTTTATCAGTGCTTGTACTCTTTGTTCCAGTGCCTGTATATTTATTTGGTTCATTTGGCTTCACCTCTTGATTTTTAGATTTAACCGTATCAAATTGTTTCTCTCGACCTTTCGATTGTCTATTTTGATAATCCCTCATGTAAGCTTCAACAGCTTCTAGAGTTAGTAAGTTATTCTCTCTCCACCTTTTTAGCACACCTTCGATATAGGCTAGATATCTCTTTGAGTTACAAACTGCTATTTCAATTGCTCTTATGATTAATCTATAATCCATACCATCATCATCCAGATAAGCTATTAACTTTTGAGCTTCGATTGGAGTTATTGGATGAATGTTTTGATCAAACACTTTTTTGATTTCTGAAAACTCCTTATTACTACTACTACAAAAACTCTTTGTAGTAATCTTTGGTATTGCTCCGTCACTGTGTCGGTGTGAGCCGTCATCATGACTTTTTAAATCGTCATTTTGACTTTGCGAAATGTCACTCGGAGAATTGCTATCGTCATTTTGTCCTTTGTTAACTTTTAAAGCTTCATAATAAAAATTAATGTCTATTTTATAATTTTGTAATGTATATCCTTTTTCAAATAAGGCTTTTATTAAATTTATAAAATTTACTCTATATTGATATGTTCTGTCATACTTATATTTAGGATTTCTTCTTCTATCTAAGTAGCCTTTTTCAACTAAGTTATCTAATTTACGGCTTATCGTTTTTTCTGAAGCTATATCCATTAATTCTTCTTTTAGTTCCGATGCTTTTTTATAGATCCATCCATTGTTTAACTCTTGTATTGATTCACTTTTTTCTTGATATTTTTGAACTCTTTCATTTTCTTCGCTTATAAATTTATCAAAATCTTGTACTTTTTCACTCCAATAAATCATTTGATTTAATAAAATAGCTTCTAACATTTCACCTGTTATAGCTATATACTCTTCTTTGATTACAACTTTTCTAAGTTTCTCCATCTTCTCACCTGCTCTTGTATAAAATTTGTAAAATTCGTTCATGATTTAAATAAGGTTATTTTTAAAATTTTAGCCTTAGGGGAGTTTTATAGTCCCTCCCCTTTAAAACTTCATAGCTTTTTTCCTTCTACTCCCACCAATTCATTTCCATTCTGGTGGGAGTTTTAATTTCTATAAGGTTAGTACCTTCTATTTCTATTAACTCTATTCCTAAAGGCTGTGGTGAACTCTCAAAGCCATAGTAATCTATATCCTGTTGTAAGCTTAATCTCTCTATTGGGTCCATATCTTAAACCTCCTAGCTTAATGGACTTCCTTCAAATTCATCTTTTAACTTAGACTCTATTTCTTCACATATCTTGTTATAGTCCGTTTTCTTAACATCTTCACTTGATGTATATCCATATTTTCCGATTATCTCTTTTACTGTATCTACGCTTCCTTGCGCTATTGCGAACATTCTCTTAGCTTGAGCTTTGCTTATCGTTCCTGATGTATCTGTATATGTTTGTTTAGAACTTTCATCTATGTTTGTCCCATTCAAGTCCATATCTTCAAGATCTTGAGTAAATATATCTGATAAAGAAGCTACTAATAACGTTGCATCTACTAAGCCTCTTTTCTTAGCCATCTTCAATACTGTGTTATCTATGGTAAATGGATCTAGCTTTTTATATTTGCTTTCTCTAGTGTTACAAGCTCCTAAGCCTTCTGTAATTAGCATTTCATTTTTGTATAATCTACATCTAACTTGATATTGAAAAAATCCATTCTCAAAGTCTCTTGTTGAATCTACTATTTCAAATTCACTTCTAAGTCCAAGTAACATTAGTATCTTTTCTGCTCCTGGCTTAAGTAAAGTTGGTTTTTTAGTTCCAGGTACTACTCCAAAATCATGATTTTGTCTTAACGTCTTTTGTATTACTGATTGCATTTGACCTATTTTAGTCATTGTATTTGCTAATTGATTAAGATTAACCGAATCTATTATTGATACTGGACTTGGCATTACTTGTATCTCATTATTCATTTTTTTATTCCTCCTACGGTTATTTGATTTAATCTCTTTTTTATCTAAGCCGAAATATCTATATTGTTAACCTGTTCTTTTTCTAATCTATTCTCTAGCTCTCTTATAGCTTGTAGGCTAAGATGTAAGATTCTATAATGTTTTGTATCATCAACATTCATCTTAGCTTCTTCAAGCTCTCTCTTTAATTCATTAAGAGTCATTTTTCCCTCCTATGCTGCATTCATTTTACGTTCAAGTTCATTCAATCTATTTACAAACCAATCTCTTGTATCAGCTAAGTAATTCTTTAACTCTAGTTTTGTAACTTCATTTATAGCCTTATCAAGTTCTTTGATCTCGTGTTTACATTCATTTATTTCTTCCAGTACTTCTAGCGGTACATATATCATCTTCATATCTCCTCCTTAGTTTTTTTATAAACTTTCTAACTTTTTTATAAAAATTATTGTTTGAGACATTTTTTTCGTGTTATAATTCAAATACGTTAATTTAATATTCAACATTTCTTAA
The DNA here is from genome assembly GCF_037844525.1 of Tepidibacter sp. Z1-5. Classification (NCBI taxonomy): domain Bacteria; kingdom Bacillati; phylum Bacillota; class Clostridia; order Peptostreptococcales; family Peptostreptococcaceae; genus Tepidibacter; species Tepidibacter sp. Z1-5. Next base: position 8,696 of record NZ_JBBMMD010000073.1, read on the forward strand.
GACTTTTAAGTGGCTGCTTAAAGGTCTCTTTTTATTTCTGCTAGCTTTTCATCTACTATTGAATCTATGTTATCTAGAATCTCTTCAAAGTTATCAAAGTTTCCTTTTTCTTTAGATACTTTAAATAACACCTTTATAGATTTTATAGTTTGTGATTGATCTGCTAGCTGTGAGTATTTCTCGTAATTAATCAGAAACTTTATATGATTAACCATCTTAATGTCTTCCCCCTATTTGAGTGTATGACTTAGAAATCACCTTTTTCTGAATCCGTTTATTTATGCTTTTAATAGAAATACCTATTTCTTCTTCAACTCCTACTAAGAGCATTCTCTTCCATCCAATTGGATCTGCTATTTGTTCCATCAAATCACTTATTCTTGTAATTTGTTCTTTGGTGTATTCCTTGCCTGTCATATTCTCAAGGACTATATTAAATAGTTCCTTTTGTGCTTTAATGGATTCTTCTTCCTCTTCTATGTTCTTTGCTATAAGTCTTATTAGGTCGCTTTTAATTCCTGAATAATATGGTGTAACAATTAAATCTGCATCTAGTTCATTTACAATTTCAAGTCTTAATCTGCTACTATCCAATATGTCTGGTATCTTCTTTTTTATATCTATTGGGATTTCTCTTTTTCCTGCTTCCCACTCTGACATATCTGATTGAGACACATTCAATGAAATTGCTAATTGTTCTTGAGTTAAGTTCTTTCTTTTTCTTTCACTCTTCATTAGAATCCTATAGCACATTTCACACACCCTTTCTATTTAGTTTTCAAATATCTGTTGACTATAATATTTGTAATGTCTATATTTCTCTGTAGCTTTATTCCAAGTCATTTTGCTACAATTAAGTTAACGATAAACGTTTAATACTTTTAGCATCCTTCCTTGTAAGATTGCTTCTTCTAATTTAGAAGTTAAATCTCTAGCCTTACATTTAAATACATATCTTCTTACTCTCCCCTCCTTCTGTCCTTCCTTAATTGTCATATCCTCACCTCCTTTCAGAGCTTGTACTACTTTTTTGAACTAGTCAGTTTTTATACTGACTGTAGTTTTCTCTCTTTGTACAATTCAATAATTTCATCAATCGTATCTGAAGGAAGTGAAGTATATAATATTTTGGCTACAGCTCTAGCAGCTCTGTTATCAAATTCTTCTTGATTTTCTTTTGTTGGATAATTTACTGTAACTGTAAACTCTTTTTTTGGTCTTGCAGCCATAACTAATCCTCCTTTCTGATAGATGCTTATTGATAAAGCTTATGAATTGTAAATTTTGTCCTATTACTCTATATAGAACATATCTCCTAATCTAAGTTCTTTATGAAGCTTTATTGCTTTTTGTTCCTTTTCGGCACATCACATTTAAAAAAATATCATCTTTTTCATAACCTAATGCTTTTTTTATTTTTGAAGCTACTAGAAAAGAAGGATTTTTCTTTCCTAACTCAATGTTTGTATAGCTTGATCTCTTAATTCCAATAATTTCTGCTAAAGATTCATGAGTTAACCCTTTTTTTATTCTAAGTTCTTTTAGTTTATTTCTCATACTCTCACCTCCTTAGTGTCATTTAGGAACATTTCTTAATTTAATTACAGTGTCTAAAAGACACATTGTCAATATGTTTTTTGAAAAAGTTCATTATCGGAACTTTTGTTTATTTTAGACACATTTTTGTTTAAAATGTTCTTATAGGAGGTGATTTTCGTGCCATTTGGAGACATATTAAAGCTACTAAGAGAAAATAGAGGATTGACTCAACAAGGTCTAGCAGATGTGTTAGGAGTTGGAAGAGCAACTATAGCAGGCTATGAAACTAAAGGAAAGCAACCCGATTACGAAAAATTAAAAATAATAGCTAATTACTTTAATGTTACAATAGATTATCTTTTAGGAAGAACTGATAACCCAAAAGGATATATTGAACATGAAGGAAATTTACATAAAGATAATACAGAGTATAAAGCTTATGATGAAATCTTTCAAATACTACGTGAAAGGCTTGAAGAAGAAGGCATAGTTGAAAAAGGCCAACCTGTAAGTAAAGAGATTATAGAAATGTTGCTTAAGTTTGGATCTGAAGCTGCTATGGAAATATTAAAGGCTAGAAATAAAGAAGATATGTAATCGACTACATACCCTTCTTTATTTTTTTTATGATTTTTTCTATGTATATTTGAATTTCTTTATCATTTAAATCTCTTATATATGATAATTCTTTTTTTAACTCCTTAACTTCCTGTTGCATATTGAAATTCTCCCCTCATTTATATTTTGAATGAAAGAACAGTTTTGTATTTAACCCGAACATACGTTCGATAATATATTACAATTATATCCATGATTTTACCCTTGGTCAAGAGAAAATAAAAAAGCATCTAAAATTGATCTGACACCAAAAAGTTAGACATATAAATTTAAGCTGCTTCTAAAGACTGAATCCTGTATTCTATAGGACTCAGTCCTTTTAGTTTGCTCTTAATTCGTTTTGTATTATACCAGTGTATATAATCTTCTAATTCTCTCTTGAAATGATCTATGCTAGTGAATTCTTGTAAGTAAAGAAGCTCTGATTTTAATAATCCAAAGAAGTTTTCCATAACAGAATTATCAAGACAATTTCCCTTTCGTGACATACTCTGAATAATACCTTTTTCCTTTAGTTGATTTTGATAACTTTTCATCTGATATTGCCATCCCTGATCTGAGTGAAATAGTAAATTTTCAAGATGTATATGTTTTTCGAAAGCTTTATCAAGCATAATTTGAATCTGTTTATACGTTGGTCTATCTGTAATTGAGAAACTAACTATCTCACCATTATAAAGATCTAATATAGGTGATAAATATACTTTTTGACCAAACAAAGAAAACTCTGTAACATCAGTAACCCACTTTTGATTTGCTTTGGTAGCTTTAAAATCTCTCTCTAATAAATTTGGAGCGATTTTACCTACTTTTCCTCTGTATGATCTATATTTTTTAATTCTAACAAGACATATAAGACCAAGTTGTTTCATTAGTTTTTGAACGGTTTTATGATTGATAAGATGACCTCTTTTTCTAAGCGCTATAGTGATTCTTCTGTAGCCATATCGTCCTTTGTTTTCATGAAATATTTCATTAATCTCTTCTTTAATTGTGGCATATTTATCTGCTTTTTCTAGATTCTTTAAATGATAGTAGTATGTACTTCTTGAAAGTTTTGATATTAATAATAAAACTTCCAATGGATATTCTTGCCTTAATTCAGTTACTATCTTTGTTTTTTCCTTGTTTTTAAGTTCTTCTTCTCTTGAACTAAGGCGTTGTATTTTTTTAAGTAAGCATTTTCTGCTCTTAATCGCTGAACTTCAGCAATTAAATCTTCTTCAGTTTCTTTTGATATATACTTTTTTAGATTATTCTTTGATTTTTCATTCATATCTTTTCTAGAACGTCCTCGTCGATCAACAAGGAGTCCATCCGCTCCTTCTTCATAATATATACGTTCCCAGTTAATCAATGTACTACGTGAAGGAATGCCTAATTGGGCAGACGCTTCATTCAATGACAAATGGTTCTTATGCATATATTCTACAGCATGTACTTTAAATGCTCCAGTATAAGTTTTAGTTTTCATTACTAATCCTTCATATCCATGAGCTTCATACATTTTCAACCATCGCTTTGCTATAGAATTACTAACATTTAATTTTTTTGCTGCTAAACCAATAGAATAATTTTTTTGTTCGATTAATTGAATTAGTTCTTTTTTTATTTCAATATTATATTTCGTCATATAAAAAGTGCACCTCCGAAAGTTAGATGTATGTCTAACTTTTGGGGTGCACTTCAAATATAGATGCTTTTTACAATATTAAACCTACATAAATTAGTCATATTATTCTTTTTATTCTATAAGAGTATATTCTTTATTATCGATAATAATACGTCCCGTTTGTAATTCTTTTAACAACAGTGTGAATTTTACAATTCCCTCAGGTGCTTCTTTTAGATACATTTTGATTATTCCAATATTAAATCCTTTTTTTATAGAAAAATTTATATTATTTATTGAATATCCTTGTTTACAATTATTTAATTTATTGAAACTAATAGTATTTATATTTCTACTATCTAGGCAAATCTCTTCTTCAAACATCATTGAATTTATACATAAAGAATTAATATTTAATTGATAATCTTTTACATCACAATTATCATTATTAAGTACCAATATTAAATATCCAATCTGATTAGTTTGAATAAACATATGATCTATAAATTCTAACATCATTTTTTTATTAATATTATCTAATTTAGTAGAAATACTTTCTATTTTTTCAATATCTCTTATTTTTTCATTTATATGTTCAAAATTACTAATAGACTGTTGTATATTAGTAATTTTATCTAATATTTTTCCATTCAAATTATCTTCTATGGTTTCTAACTTAACAAATTTTTCATCAATAATTAGTTTAAGTATAAGAAATAAAAAGATTAAACATAAAATAATGGAAGAAATCGATACAACTGTAGAATATTTACTTATCCATCCTTGAAATACTCCTCCTATTGCAGTAATAGCTCCTGTTATAATTGCAAAATACATTAATATTTTGTTGTTTACTTCTCTTAATGTTCTACTTTTAAACATTTATTTTCTCCTAAAAATTGGTATTTTGATTATTTATTAATAAATAGAACGAATTCTTTTAATATTTGTATATGGTCTTCATCTGAAATATATTTACTTACTTCTATTTTATTATTGACCTTCAATGTTACCAAAAAATCTTTATTCGTAGGCTGAAAAACGCAACTAAGTATTTTCACTTCCTCATCTTCAATAATATCTAAAAATTTTTCCGAATTTTGTATATTACTACCATGAATATTTACAGAATTAATCATAGCATTTAATTCTTCTTCATAACCAACAGACAAACTTAGAATATTATCACAAACTCCATTATCTAAAAGACTAGATAAAATATTCTTATTTAATACCTCTATAATCTTAAATTTTGTTTTTATCAAATAATCATTCCAATTCCTAATATCATCGCAAATTATTAAAAATTTATTTATGTTCTCAAATAAAATAATTTGGCAATATTCTTCTTTTTCCATATTTTTCTGTAAAAATTGTAAGATTTTTTCTTTTTCTTCATGCTCTCTTGTATTTTGAATTTTCGACCTTAGTTCTAGAAAATCTATTGCTCCATTATTAACCATTCTAGAAATTTTATATAAATATATATTTGGTTCTATCTCATTTACCAATTTCAAGTTTTCTATATTTTTGAAATCATCTATATTTTCAAATCCAAAGAGCCATGAATAACTATGAGCTAACTTTACATTCCTCATTTTTATTTACTCCTAACAAATTTAAAATTTTTAGTTCATTTTTCAAATTGCCATTCAAATAATTCTCCATAAATATCCTTTTCAATTCATTATATGCTTTAATAAGAATTATTCTTTCTAAATCTTTATTATTTTTAATAAAAATTCGAGCATAGTCACCTTTATAATCGATTCCAGCTTCTACATAATGTTTTATGTTGTTTCCATTTTCACTTATAGTATTATATTCTAATATAAAATTAATGTATAGTATAGTTCTTCCTTGTAATATCTTTTCTTTAATTTGACTATGTTCTAATAAATTTTCTCCATATATATTTATAGAGTCTATCCTAGAACTTAAATCTATACTATTTCTTTCTTCATGATCGAATAATATATCATTTACTCTAAATCCAGAGAAAGCATATTTCATATTTTCTAATTCATATACAATATCTAATAACTTCAACGTAACAGGATTAACTTTATTCAATTTATCTATAGAATTTATATCTATAAAATCTATAGATAAATTTTGGTATAGTTCTGGTTTACCTAATTTTAATTTATTATCATAAAAATGATACATTAAAAATTCTCGTATAACAGTTTTTAGTCCTTTATATATATTTACATTCTTAGTTTGAATATATATAAATCTTTTTTCTAAGTCTATTTCAACATTAGCCTTTATCTCGCTCTCATATGACTTACTTTTTTTACTTTTAGCATCATATACATATTGATGTTTAATTTTCATCACCATAAATTTTATATATTCATTTACTATTTCAACATTTTCAATAAATCCAATTTCCTCATTTTCCTCATTCTCTTTATTCTCCATATTATTTTTGTTAAATCCTTCTATAGAATTCTTTATATCCTCTTTAGAAATCATATTATATCGTGGAGTATCAAAAACAATAAAAAAACCATCTAAGACATCTAAATTTGGATTAAAAGCTGTATCTCGCAATTCTGTATATAAAGTTTCATTACCTTGCCTTATTATATGAATTAATTTTTCTTTAATATCCTTAATTTTATTTTTATGCTCAATAACTACACCGTTATTAGCACAGATTCTTATAATATCTAATTTATTTAAAATCCTTAATGAGTGTTTCAAAGTAATAATTTTATCTTCTATTCCTTTCTTCATTACAAAAGCCCCTCTCTTGTTTATCAAAAGCACAATTACTAGGTATATATATCTATACTATACCAAAATGTACCATGTTTTTCAATTATATGACACATTTGTGGAAATATAGATTTATTCTGTTACAAGCATATTTCATTATAGGACTAACTGTAGGAAATACTAACTCTATAAAAAATATATGCTATATCAGAAAGCTTAAGTTTAATAAAATGGAATTATTAACTTTGATGAACTGGTAGATTATTTCTACGTTACTGAGGAATTTATGATGCAGAAATTTAAGTTTATGGCTAAACATAAAATTACTTGGGAGCTTGATGATAAGAGATGCTTGTATTTATATAGTTACCTTCTAAAATTACCCCTTCTGATTTAGTTCAGAAGGGGTTTAACTTATAATAGTATGAATGATTTTATAAAGGTATGTAATTAAATCTGTTTTTAAAAATTTATTGAAATTAAAAGCTTATATAACAATTATAGTCTATTTTTTCATAAATTCCTTCTCTAGAATTTAAATTTTCTTCAAATTCCTTGATGATAAAATTAATATACTCTTTATATTCTTCTTTAACTAATAAATTTAAAAGTGTATTCAATAGATGCTTATAATTTTCCTCTGCATCTTCAAGAACTAACTCATTACATTTTGAAATATATTCTACATTTTTTCTATAAATGTCTCCTCTATATATAGAATCTAAAAATTGTTCTTTGTCAAATTTATGTGTATTATTGGATTTAATTATTTTTTTTAATATTTCTCTCTCTTCTGTAGTAAACGGAAGCTCTATGTATTTACACTTGTAATCATTATAATATATCCTATTAGATGAGATAGTTGTACTAATTTTAGAAAATTTTTTATTAGCTCTCATGCAACGATAATCTTTATATACAGCTAATATAAAATCGTATAAAAATATAAAGTCATCTTTTTCATACTCAACATTAATATTGTTTGTATAAAAAGGTTTTGCCTTTATACAACGATAGTATTTATTTCCAACACTTCCAATAAACACCTTTGAAATTTGGTGAGATAAAATATGTTTTTCTTTTATAGCCTCATCCTTTAAAAATACACATTTATCCAGTTCTTCAGATAAATCTAGTATTTCTTTTCTATCGATTCCATCACATATATCTTTATCAATTTCATCTATTAAGAAATAAATATATTTTCCATTTATATCACAAAATTTATACATTTTATTTTCACTACAATCTTGTTTTAATTTCAAATAATTATCAAATGTATAATTATTTAATTCAGCATTATATTTTTCCAATAAATCTTCTGTTCTATAATTATAATATGTTGATATTTGAAATATTTTTATTAATACACTGCCTAATCTATTTTCTTCATCTATAACTTTGTCTAAAAGTTTTTTTAATGTATTTTCAATGCAAGTTTCATAAGTTCTTTTAAATTCTCTTTCATAACTTTTTTTAATATCATTTCTACTTATAGTTAATATTTTTTCAGCATCATTTGCAAGTATATTAATCGAAAAATCAATATTTCTATATAGACCATGTCTATCTTGCAATGAATACTTTATAATTTCATCTTTAACGAACACATTCTTAAAAAATATAGATCGATTAAATCTATAATGACTATAATCATATTTCCCATAAATATAATTCTTCTCTTTAGGTTGAACTATTTCTACATTGCAAATACACATAGTTTTTTCATCATAATATTCAAAAAAAATATTTTCAACTTTATTTTCTAACTCCCCCACACAAGCCTTTTCAAGATAATTACTAAAAATACTTTCATATTTCATTATCTTCTCATAATTACTCGTGTATAATTTTTCACATTCAACTTCAACAGAAACATAATCTCTGTACTGTAACCTTCTCAATAAAAAAGGTGCTCTATTCTTATCAATATTATTTAACTCATAATCTAATGCATTAATAATCAAATTGCATTTAGGTTCTGTTTTGTAAAAATATTCCGAACACTCTAAATCGTCAATATTTATTTTACCTGAATCAATTTTTATAATAATTTTAGTTCCTCGCTTAAAATATTGTTTATATTCATCTACAATAATATAGCCCCTATTATTACTAATATTCTCTAGTATGATACTTTTAGCAGGTTCATCATCTGTTTTAGTTATTATCTGAAAACTATCTGTTAAAAGAAAAATAGACTGTAATCCCAAACCGAATGAACCAGATGGTTTTATCCATTCTGGCATAGATTCTATTATTTTTTTCTTTTTATAATTAGACTTATTTCCTATATTGGAAAGATATTTAAGATCTTCTATACTTATACCGGTTCCATTATCTATGATTTCTACAACAACATTGTTTTCTTTATCAATTGAAATCTTTAATTTTATTATATATTCTGAAATTTTTTTTAATTTAGGATGGTTCGGCTGGGTACTGCAATTAAATTCATATTTATTTTCAGTATGTAGCTCTTTCCAAACTTGAATTATTGTTGCATCCACAGCGTTTTGTATAATTTCTCTTAAACATACATACTTATTCTTATAAATATTAGCTCCTTGTAGAAGTTCTATCGCTCTTTTTTGAGATATAGTGAAGTTTAAATCTGAATATTCTAGCCACTTTGTATCCCCGTTTAAATATAACTCTTTTTTAAGCAAAGACGGGGCATTACCAAAATTTTCAGGTGAAATTTTATTCCATTCTAAGGATATGAATTTAACTGCATCGTTTATCCAATTTATCCAATCTCTCATAACTCTATATACTTTACGATCATCACAATCAGATACAATTTCAATACCATTAGGATAGACTAGGAAATGCTTAATAGATTCATGCTTTTTAAAATGAATTTCTGAATCTACTGGTATGGGAATAACTGCTTCTAGTAGATGTTTATTAAATCTATTGGTATCTAAATCTAATAAGTCGCCTAAACACAACATTGAAGCAATCAATCTTGGATGCATATAGTCATTTGTCATTCCATTTGTTTTTGATGGTAATTTTAATATGTTATCAATATCTTCTTGATGTAATTTGCAAATTTCACATAGAGTATTAACAAATCTAATTCCAATTGTCCTATCTATTTGAAATTTTTCTATTAAATATTTTTTTATTATATCTCCGCTTCTTTTTGCATGATTTTTTCTAAAATAATCTTCAATAATAAAGGTTATCCAATTATATACTTCTATCGATTTTACATAATCATATCTTTCTATACTTCTACTATTAAAATCAAAATTTAGTAGTTTTTGTGCTACATCACTTAAAGAATTTGCTCTATCATTTGATAGTTTTATAAGATAATCTTGATATTCCTTACTTTTTAAAAAACGTTCAACTTCTTCATATTTTATTGCCATGCCTAAATCGTGACAATAAAATGCCATTAACATCACTAACGTATCTGTTACGGATAATTGTGATATTCTTTTTGCTCCTAATAATCTTTCAATTTGTATACATATTGTTTTAGAATGTGAAGAATCGTGTAAACTAAAATGTGGAAAATAAATAGATATATTATCTAAAATTTTACCTATTTCTCTTTTTAAAAACTTCCATGTTTCATATAAATCCATATTTCTTTTACTATTCTCAGCTAGAAGTTTTAAATGATTTTCTAAAGTCATATCTACATCTCCCTTGATTTTTTTAATAATCTACCTCAATTATATATTGAAAACTATTATCTTATATTTTAATTTTGATTCAAGTTTATATTAATTTATATATGTCTGTTTAGTATCATCGTTTATATATTTTTTTATGACTACTTTTCTTGTTCCATGTTATTATTAAACTCTTTATCTTTACCTTCTTTAAATTTATCTTCCCAAAGCCCTCTTTCACCCGAGACTATTAATTCTATCTTATTTACAAATAAGCATTCTCTATTTTCTCCATTGTATGGATTACATTTGTTAATAAATAATATACATTCAGTCTTCATTAATTCTGCAAATTTTCTATACCTAAACCATGTATCTTTAACATTAACTAAAGTAAGAATACTTGCTATAACACCAGCTAGTCCAGAAATAGAAGATACAGTAAGTCTACCATTAGGACCGGTCCACATTTGATTTATGATTGGAATACTTGCATTTGCTATTATAATTACTATGCTCATTAAGTAATATGCTCTTTTGTAACATGTCGCTTTTTTTACATCCCATACTAATAATTGCTCTACTCTTTGTCTTATTACTTCATTTTCAATATTTTTTGTCATATCTTTTACTGCTTGGATTTCATCTTTTAATTTCAAAACAATTCCCCTTTCCATTGTATTTCTAGGTACATTTTACCATAATATAGAGTATTTTTATACTTATTGTATATTTGTGCAAGAAAAAACAGTAGCTTTGGTTGGCTACTGTTTTGGTTATTTGTGTTTATATAGTTTTCCTATAATTAGTATTATATTTTACCTATATGTCAAAGACATATTTTAATACTTAACATTAAATTTTATTATTTTTCTTCAGATTTCCACTTTTTATAGTTATATATTGCTTGAATAACAAAAAGAATACAACAAAATACTATTACTTTGTTTGGGCATATAGGTACAAGTAACAATAAAACAGGCGAACACCATAATGTTCTAATAAATTTTCTTCTATAACTTAAGTTCCAATAAAATAATTCAAACCCCTCATCAACTTTAGTAGAACTATTACTTTTCCTAGAATCTCCTTCATTCAAAACAATCCCCGCCTTTAAATCTAAAATGTAAACGATTTAATACTCAATAATAATTGTAATTTATAATCATATACAATATATACCTAATGAATATGTATTTAAGAATTAATAAAATACATTACTTATTGTATTTATTTTATATCTAATGTAGTAAACTACATGCAATTAATGTATTATGCAATTTAATTATTATAAATTAATAAGTATTTTAAAAATAATACAAAGCATATTTCTTGTTTTATAATTTATGTTCTTTCCATAAACAATTTGTCATCTTCATTTCAGTAAATGTAGCCTTAAAAGAATTTTTACTTGGCGAACATGCAAGTAGTCCAAAATTAATTTCTTTCTCACCTTCAAATAAGTGGAAAATTCTCATCTGCTTGAAGTTTACACCATCAAAGGAATTTTCAAGGCAGTAATCACTTTCTCGCCTGCTTAATCTATACCACATATATTTTACAGACGCTCCTATATCTGTAGTTGCCCAATCAGAATATCCATGATTCGTTACCACACTTCCAAGCCACGCAGTATTATTGTCATGAAATTCTATTCCTGCTTTTACCCAATTTTCACTATTTTGATAAATTACAACTCCACATTGGTCAAACAATTCTGTACTATTAAACTCAGCCTTTACTGTAAATGAAAAATATCTTTCATCTGTTGTCATGTAAAGAACGTGTGCATTATCATTTCTAAATCCATAATAAGTTCTTTGCCAAAAATCAGTATTAGGATCTGTTATAATTTCAACTCTATCATTTTCAATTACATAATTTTGAGGTTCGAAAAACCATTTTAGATCTTTTACATTAAATTCATACACGATAATCTCTCCTTAAGAAAATATATTCAATTCTTGCTACGCATCTATATACAATTTCGTACTTTATATTTTTCATATAGCTTACATATTAATAATTCTATAAATTCCTTTATCAATTCTTTCATAATCATCATATACAGTTTCATGATTATTAGGTACATTAATACAGCATCTTGATGTTATGTGTGTTCTAATTGTACTTTCTTTATATGTACTTCCATGGCTTTTCATATAATCTACTACTTCTTTTACGGTAAATTCATTTACCCCTTTATTATTAATTATCTGTTTTATTGTATATAATAGCTCATCTCTGCAAGTGGTTTTTTTATTCATAGTTATTACCTCTCTTTTGTATTCTTCAAAACTTTCGCTTCTATATTTTACCACTTATTTGTACTTATTGTATATTTGTGCAATATAAAACAGTAGATTTGGTTGGCTACTGTTTTGATGTAAGGCCTTTTTAATTCTATCTCTTCAAGTTTATTATTGATTCAACAGTATTTATGAAATATTATTTCTTTCCCTTTAATAATTCTACAATTTCGGTAAGCTTCAAAGAAATTTCAAATAAAGCTCCTAATAGAGCTCCTGTTATAGCTCCATAGCTTCCTCCCAATAAAAAATCTCCAACTATACTAAAAATAAAAACTAAAAACAGAAATGACATAAATTCAACTCCCCCCCAATATCTAATGTCGTACATCCTATACCTACTTATTTCGCTACATTTGTAAATAGACTACATGTAATTTAATTACTATAAATTAGAACACACTTCTCTATTGCACCTTAATCATTTCTTTTAATATTAACCTTTTTAATTATGAGTTTAATATATTTGAGTATTTTTTTTCATTTTTATTCCAATTACTATTTCCTCCAATGAGACCTCCAATAAATCCACCAATAGCTGGAGCAATTATTGTAGCTGATGTATAGTTATTATGTGAGTATATAGTATATATACCAGCTAATATACCTCCAATACTACCTGAAACAGCATATGTTATGTTATGAAGTAAACGTCCTCTTTTTCTTGTTTTACTCCATTTTTGAAAAAATTTTCTATTATCCATAAATTTATATAACCTCCTAATTTACTACATCCAATAAGATTATTTTGTTGTACGAATTTTACATTTTGTCATATTTCTTTCCTCTAGGTATCTATAACTGTTCCTTTAATTTTTATTCTCTTCTTCAACAATCAAGTTAAAGTGAATTCTTAAATATCATAAATGTTTTTCATGTATATAGCTTTCATTCATTTCTAGATGTATTTTATCATAATATGGCATATATTCATACTCATTGTATATTTGTACAATAAAAAACAGTAGCTTTGATTGGCTACTGCTTTGGTTATTTGTGTTTATGTAGTTTGTGTTTATGTAGTTTGTGTTTATATAGTTTGCCTATGATTGGTGTTTTTGAGCGTATGTAAAAACAAA
>NZ_JBBMMD010000074.1:0-23962 GCF_037844525.1 Tepidibacter sp. Z1-5
ACCAATTATTTGGCCTGGTAGTTCAGTTGGTTAGAATGCCAGCCTGTCACGCTGGAGGTCGAGGGTTCGAGTCCCTTCCAGGTCGCCAAATAATTTAAAGAATAAGCTCATTGATGTAAAGTATCTGTGGGTTTTTATTATGTGACAAATCAAATATGCTAGTGTGGCTCAACGGTAGAGCAGCTGACTTGTAATCAGCAGGTTGTAGGTTCGATTCCTATCACTAGCTCCACACATGCGGGTGTGGCGGAATTGGCAGACGCACTAGACTTAGGATCTAGCGCTTTCAGCGTGGGGGTTCAAGTCCCTCCACCCGCACCAATTTAATATGTACCTGTAGCTCAGTTGGATAGAGCAGTGGCCTTCTAAGCCACGTGTCCGGGGTTCGAATCCCTGCAGGTACGCCATTTCAGAAAAGCTTAATCATTTGGATGATTAAGCTTTTTTGAAATCACACTGTTTTCAACTTGCAGATAAAATTGATAAGTAAAAAATTTAAATAATACTTTGTGCTTATATTATAAAATATATCTACTTTGCTTATTGAATTATTTCTCGATGTATGAAATAATTAATCCGTAAAATAATATATAATAACAAATATTATAGGAGGTTACTAAATTGTGGGATATAAAAGATATCATAATGAATATAACTATCTTAGATATAATAGATATAAGTATAGTAGCGTATGTATTTTATAAACTATATATGTTAATAAAAGAAACTAGTGCAGAACAATTAATAAAAGGTATATTTGTACTTTTAGTAGCTACTAAATTAAGTGAACTTTTACAGTTGCATGTTGTACATTGGGTATTAGAGAATACTATATCTATAGGAGTAATAGCAATACTTATAGTATTTCAACCTGAACTCAGAAGAGCGCTTGAATATATAGGTAGAACCAAATTTATATCAAAGCCTATAGGTGAATTTGATGAAGAAAATATAGATGAAATAATAGAAGAGCTAATAGAAGCTATATATTCTTTATCAAGACAAAAAATAGGAGCTTTAATAATAATAGAAAGAGAAACTGGAATAAACGATATAATTCAGACGGGAACCATTATAAATGCTAAAATAACAAGACAAATTTTAATAAATATATTCATTCCAAATACTCCACTTCATGATGGAGCTTTGGTAATAAAGAATAATAGAGTAAGAGCAGCAGGTTGTTTTTTGCCTCTTACAGATAGTAAGTATGTAAATAAAGAATTAGGAACTAGACACAGAGCGGGTATAGGTATAAGTGAAAGATCAGACTGTATATCGATAATAGTATCTGAAGAAACTGGAATGGTATCGATAGCAGAAAATGGTAAATTATACAAATCTATATCGAAAGAATACATAAAAAACATACTGAATCAAAACTTCAAAAAACAGGGAGAAAATAAAAGGATTTTTAAAAGAGGTGTATTTTTTAAATGATAGATATTTTTAAAAGAAACTTAAAAATAAAGACAATATCTATATTTTTCGCCTTTTTCATGTGGATATATGTAATGGCAGAGGTAGATCCTATAATACTGAAAGATTATGATCAAATACCAATAAAAATTAATAATATAAATATATTACAAGAAAATGATATGGTATTATATCCAGAACCTGATTTGAATGCAAAGATAATACTAAGAGGTAGAAGATCTTTAATAAAACAAATTCAAAAAAATGATTTATATATAAATACAAATTTAAAGCCTCCTAAAATAGGTGTAAATAAATTGGACTTAGATTTAGATGTACCTAGCAATATAAGTTATACGATTATGCCTAATAATATAAGTTTGAATATTGAAAAAAGTATATACACTAAAAAAGAAATAGTAATTAAAACTATAAATGGATCAAATAAAGATTTGAAAGTGGATGAAATATCGTATTCGCCGAAAAGTACATTTATAGAAGGTCCTAAGAGTCTTGTTGAAAATGTAGACAAGCTGGTATGCAAAGTGGACTTAAAAAATAAGAGCAAAAATTTTAATTCGAAGGCTCAAATAATACCTGTAGATAAAAATGGTAAAACAGTAGAAGGCGTGAATATAAAGGATCAGTATACATATGTTGATATAGGGTTTACTAAAACTAAAAAAATACCTTTAATTTTGAATTTAAAAGGTGAACTTGGGGAAGGATATAAACTGTTGGGCTATGAGTTGAATTCAAAAAATATAAATATAACTGGAAAAATAGACGAAATAGAGGCTGTAAATGAAATATATACACAGGAAATAGATATATCTAATTTAAAAGAAAACAAAAATATAAATCTCAATATAAATATTCCGCAAAATATAAATAGTGATATAAAAAGTGTAAATGTAAGTTTTAAAGTTGCTAAACTGATAAGTAAAAATTTAACGATACCATCAAAAAGAATCGAATACAAAGACAACATACACAATTTAGATATTTCAAAAAACAATTTACCTGATGATATAAATGTGAAAGTTACATATACAGAAGAAAACGGGAAAGATATAACTGAAAAAGATATACAATTATTTATCAATATGCAAGAAAAGGATACTCATCCTTCAAAATTTAGAATAAAATACAATGTACTTGATGAGGTTGAAAATGTACAAATTTCTCCTGAATACGTTGTAATAGGTGAATAGTTATTAAAAAAAATGCAAAAAAATTGCTAAATGATATTGCAATTATTATTGCATTTTTTTTTATTTCAATATATCATAATATACGTAGAGAAAAATTTCTTATGGGGTGATACTGTGTTAAAGAATTATGTTCTTGTTATTAATCCAGGTTCAACTTCGACAAAAGTGGCTTTATTCAAAGGGAATGAAAACGTTATCCAAAAAAATCTAACTCATTCAATAGAAAAACTAGAAAAATATGACAAAATAGCAGGTCAGTTTGAAATGAGAAAAGAAATTATAATAGACTGGTTAAAAGAAGAAGGTTATACATGTGAAAATCTTATAGCTGTAGTTGGTAGAGGTGGGTTGTTAAGACCGATGCCGGGTGGTACATATAAAGTTACGCCTAAGATGATCGATGATTTAAAATTAGGTGTTCAAGGAGAACATGCATCAAACTTAGGTGGAATAATAGCAAAATCAATAGCTGATGAGCAAAATATACCAAGCTTTATAGTAGACCCAGTTGCAGTAGATGAATTTGAGGAAATTGCTAGAATATCTGGAATACCTGAAATCAATAGAAGATCTTTAGGACATGCGTTAAATATAAAGGCTGTTGGAAGACGAGTTGCAACAAAACTTGGTGAAAGCTTTGAAGATATAAACATGATAGTAGCTCATCTTGGAGGAGGAATAAGCGTTGCCCCTTTAAGAAAAGGAAAGTCAGTAGATTATAATAATGCAAATGAGATGGGACCATTCTCTCCGGAAAGAACGGGCGGACTTCCAGTTGGAGATTTAGCTAAATTATGTTTTTCAAGAAAATATACTTACAAGGAAATCAAATCTAAGCTTAAAGGCAAAGGTGGACTTGTAGGATACCTTAACACCAATGATGCTAGAGAAGTTACAAAGCGGATAAATGAAGGTGACGAAAAGGCAAAACTTATATTCGAAGCGATGGGATATCAAATAGCAAAAGAAATAGGATCTATGGCAACAGTATTAAACGGAGATGTAAAAACAATAGTAATTACTGGAGGACTTGCGTACTCTGAGTATTTAATAGATTATATAAAAAATATGATAGATTTTATTGCACCTGTGATAGTTGAGCCCGGTGAAGATGAAATGATGGCTTTAAATGAAGGGGCATTAAGAGTTATAAATGGTGAAGAAAAAGCTAAAATATACGAAGAAGAGGTGGAATTCTAATGAGAAATTTTCAAGAAGTAATTAAATTTGCTAAAGAAAGAGGACCTAAAACGATATCTGTAGCTTGTTCTCAAGATAAAGAAGTTTTAATGGCTGTTGAGATGGCTAGAAAAGAAGGGATAGCTAATGCTATACTTGTCGGAGACATGGAAAAAACTAAGAAGATAGCACAAGAAATTAATATAGACTTAAATAACTATGAGTTAATAGAAGAAGCGGACCTAAGTTTAGCTTCTAGAAAAGCTGTAGAATTAGTTTCAACTGGAAAAGCTCATATGGTTATGAAGGGGTTAGTAGATACTTCAATAATATTAAAAGCTGTTTTAGATAAAGAAATAGGTCTTAGAACAGGAAGTGTTTTAAGTCATGTCGCAGTGTTTGATTTAAAAGCTTATGATAGATTATTCTTTGTAACAGATGCAGCTATGAACTTAGCTCCTGATTTAAATACTAAGAAGCAGATAATAGAAAACGCTTGCCAAATAGCACATGCACTAGACATAAAAGAGCCTAAGGTAGCTGCTCTTTGTGCAAAAGAAAAAGTTAACCCTAAAATGCCAGATACAGTAGATGCTAAAGAATTAGAAGAGATGAACAAAAGAGGAGAACTTACTGGATGTATAGTTGGAGGACCTTTTGCTCTTGATAATGCGGTATCTGTAGAAGCTGCTAAACACAAAGGAATAGATCATCCTGTAGCTGGAAACGCTGATATACTACTAGCACCAGATATTGAAGCTGGTAATATACTTTACAAATCTATGGTATTCTTTGGAGAGTCTAAGAATGCAGGAGTTATAGTTGGTGCTAAGGCTCCAATAATATTAACATCAAGAGCGGACAATGAAGAGACTAAATTAAACTCAATAGCACTTGCTGTTTTAACAGCTTCTAAAATAGGATAATTAATATATATAAAAAATAATATAAACAAATATATTTATTAAGGAGAGAATAAATTCCATGAGTAAAAATTTTAAAATTCTTGCTATAAACCCGGGTTCAACTTCTACTAAGATTGCTGTATATGCAGGTGAAGAACTAGTATTTGAAAAAACATTAAGACATTCTGCTGAAGAGATAGGTCAATATGAAAAGATATCAGACCAACTTGATTTTAGAAAAAGTGTAATAGAAGAAGCTGTAAGTGAAAATGGAGTTAAAATAGAAGATTTAGATGCAATAGTTGGAAGAGGAGGACTTTTAAAGCCTATAGATGGAGGAACTTATTTAGTTTCTGAAAGCATGATAGAAGACTTAAAAGTTGGAGTTTCAGGAGAACATGCATCAAACTTAGGTGGAATAATCGCAAAAGAAATAGGTGATAAAATAGACGTTCCATCATTCATAGTAGATCCTGTTGTTGTTGATGAACTTCAAGATGTTGCTAGAATATCTGGTATGCCAGAACTTGAAAGAAAAAGTATATTCCATGCTTTAAATCAAAAAGCTACAGCTAGAAGAGCAGCTGATGAACTTGGTAAGAAGTATGAAGAAATAAATGTAATAGTAGCTCACCTTGGAGGTGGAGTATCTGTTGGAGCTCACGAAAATGGTAGAGTTATAGATGTTGCAAATGCACTTGATGGAGAAGGACCATTCTCTCCAGAGAGAACAGGTGGACTTCCAGTTGGAGATTTAGCTAAAATGTGTTTTTCTGGAAAATACACGTTAGATGATATAAAGAAAAAGATAAAAGGAAATGGTGGAATAGTAGCATACTTAGGAACTAATGATGCTAGAGAAGTTGAAGCCATGATAGAAGAAGGAAATGAAAAGGCTAAGCTTATATACCAAGCTATGGCATATCAAGTAGCAAAAGAAATAGGAGCATGTGCTACTGTACTTAAGGGTAAAGTTGATGCTATTGTATTAACTGGTGGTATAGCTTACTCAAAGATGATGGTAGAGTGGATTAAAGAAAGAATTTCTTTTATTGGAGATATTAAAGTGTATGCTGGTGAAGATGAAATGACAGCTTTAGCTCAAGGAGGACTTAGAGTTCTTAAAGGTGAAGAGGAAGCGAAGACTTACTAAGTAGGTGAGAGAATGATAAAAGATGATAAGAGAATAAGAATCATAATAGGACATTATGGTAGTGGTAAAACTGAATTCTCTATGAATTATGTAATGAAGTTAAGACAAGAAGTAGAAGGTAATATAGCAATAGCAGATCTTGACATTGTAAATGTATACTTTAGAACAAGAGAAAAAAGAGATATGCTAATTGAAAATAAAATAAGACCTATAGACTCTTCTGCAAGAGCAACTGCAGTAGATGTACCAGCTGTATCAGCAGAGGTTATGTCACCTATTCAAGATGAAACTTACAACTATGTAATGGATGTAGGTGGAGATTTTATAGGAGCAAAGGTTGTAGGTAGATTTGCACATATTCTCGAAGGCAAAGAATACGATATGTTCTGTGTTGTAAACGCTAATAGAGAAGAATCATGTACACTTGAAAAAGTGATAGATCATATAAGAAAGATAGAAGAAGCTTCTAAGTGTAAGGTTACAGGTCTTATAAATAACACTCACTTAGTTAGAGAAACTACTGTAGAGGATGTATTAAAAGGTCAAGAACTTGTTAAAGAAGTTTCTAAAGAAACTAATATACCTATAAAGTACGTAGTTTGTCTTGAAAGCATAGTAAAAGATCTTCCGAAAGACATCGAAGGGGAAATATTCCCTATAAAGATGTATATGAGAGAATCTTGGATGTAGTTTATTAGTCTAAAAGAGAGCTCTAAGCTCTCTTTACAAAGACTTATAATATATTGTTTCTAAATTAAAAATATATTAAGGAGGGTTTGAAATGGCTAAAGGTAGAGTGCATTTTGACCAAGATAGATGTAAAGGATGCGAGCTTTGCACAACAGTTTGTCCAGTTAAAATAGTTGTTATGGACAAAGAACACATAAACAAAAAAGGATACCACCCTGCGACAGTAAAAGAAATGGATAAATGTGTAGGATGTGCAAGTTGTGCACTTATGTGTCCAGATGCAGTAATCAGTGTAGAGAGAGACTAATTAATATAAAATTTAAGGAGGGAAAGAATATGGCTAAGGTTTTAATGAAAGGTAACGAAGCTGTAGCGAAAGCAGCTATAGAAGCTGGATGTAAATATTTCTTCGGATACCCAATAACACCTCAAAATGAGATACCAGAGTATATGGCAAAAGAATTACCTAAAAATGATGGAGTATTTGTTCAAGCAGAATCAGAAGTATCTGCTATAAATATGATATACGGAGGAGCAGGATGTGGAGCTAGAGTAATGACATCATCTTCTTCACCAGGAATCGCTTTAAAGCAAGAAGGAATTACATACATAGCAGGAGCTGAGCTTCCAGCAGTTATAGTAAACATGATGAGAGGGGGCCCAGGTCTTGGTGGAATCCAACCTTCACAAGCTGACTATTTCATGTCAACAAGAGGAGGAGGAAACGGAGACTACAGAACTCCAGTTTACGCACCAGCTTCAATTCAAGAAGCAGTTGATATGGTAATGGAAGCTTTCGAAGTTGCTGATTACTATAGAACACCTGTTATGGTAGTAGCTGACGGTATGATAGGACAAATGATGGAGCCAGTTGAATTTAAAGCTCCTAAAAAGAGAGATTTACCTAAGAAGGATTGGGCTACAACAGGAACTAATGGAGAAAGAAAACCAAATATAATAAACTCTTTATTCCTAGACCCTCAAGCTCTTGAAGATCACTGCTTCAAGTTAGATAGAAAGTACAAAGAAATAGAAGAAAACGAAGTTAAGTACGAAATGTACAAGACTGAAGATGCTGATCTTGTATTCGTAGCTTACGGAACAACTTCAAGAATAGTTAAGAATACTGTAGAAGCTTTAAGAGAGCAAGGAATAAAAGCAGGTCTTATAAGACCAATAACTTTATGGCCTTTCCCTAACAAAGCTTTCAATGAAATCCCTGCTGCTAAGAACTTATTAGTAGTTGAGATGAGTACAGGTCAAATGATAGATGATGTTAAAATAGCTAATGAAGGAAGATTACCAATTGACTTCTTCGGAAGAACAGGTGGAATGATACCTACTCCAGGAGAAATTATGGATAAAGCTATGGAAGTAATAGGAGGTGCGAAATAATGGCAGTTGTATTCAAAAAAACTGAAGGTTTAACAGATAAGCAAACTCACTACTGTCCTGGATGTACTCATGGTATAATCCACAGATTAACAGCAGAAGTTTTAGATGAATTAGGAGTATTAGGAAAAGCTATAGGTGTTGCTCCAGTTGGTTGTTCAGTACTTGCATATGATTACTTCAATTGTGATATGCATGAGGCTTCTCATGGTAGAGCACCTGCTGTTGCAACAGGAATCAAGAGAGTTCAACCTGATAAAGTAGTTTTTACATACCAAGGAGACGGAGACCTTTGTTCAATTGGAGCAGCTGAAATAGTTCACGCTGCTGCAAGAGGAGAGAAAATAACTACTATATTTGTAAACAATGCTATATACGGTATGACTGGAGGACAAATGGCTCCTACAACTTTACCAGGACAAAAAGCTACAACTGCTCCTTTAGGAAGAGATGTAGAACACGCTGGTATGCCAATAAAAATGTCTGAAATGTTAGCTACTTTACACGGAGCAGCATTCGTAGAAAGAGTAGCAGTTAACAACCCAGCAAACGTAAGAAAAGCTAAAAAAGCTATAAAAAGAGCTTTTGAAGTTCAATTAGAAGGAAAAGGATTTGGTATAGTAGAAGTACTATCAACTTGTCCAACTAACTGGGGATTACATCCAGTAGATGCTCTTAAGTGGTTAGAAGAAAATATGATACCTTACTACCAATTAGGTAACTTAAGAAACCCAGAGGAGGCGAAATAATATGTCAACAGAAAGAATAATATGTGCAGGATTCGGTGGACAAGGTGTTATGTCTATGGGTATGTTAATGACTTATGCAGGAATGCTTGAAAATAAAGAGGTTTCTTGGCTTCCATCTTATGGACCAGAAATGCGTGGAGGTACAGCTAACTGTGCAGTTACAGTATCATCTACTCCAGTAGGATCACCTATCATAACTGATGATGCAACTACTGCTATAGTTATGAACTTACCATCTCTTGTTAAATTTGAGAAAGATGTTGTTCCGGGTGGAAAGATACTTGTAAACAGCTCTTTAATAGATCAAAAGGTAGAGAGAACTGATGTAGATGTTTACTATGTACCAGCTAATGAATTAGCTTTAGAACTAGGTAATGCAAAAGTTGCTAACATGGTTATGCTTGGAGCTTACCTTAAAATTAATAAAGTTGTTGAGGTTGATTCTGTTCTTGAAGCATTCAAGAAAGTTTTCGGACCAAGCAAAGAAAAATTTGTACCACTTAATAAATCAGCTCTTGAAAAAGGAGCAGCTGCTATTAAGTAGTTTATATAAAAAGATTGCTAATTTTATTAGCAATCTTTTTTTTGTATACAATAGAGACTCTTAGTTAGTACAAAGTAAATTTTAAGAGGAATTATGATTTTACTTAAAAATATCCTTCAATTTTCATAAAAGAAGAACGCTTTACCCTTATTTTTACAAAATGGCCTAAGTTAAGTTATTTCAACAACTAAGAAAATGTAAAAAACATAGGGGAATATTTGAATGAATCTAAAGTTGCAAAATATGAAGTTGAAGAAAAAAAACATGCATATGAGATAAAATAGATTGTATAATAAAAAATGAGGGTGTATAATCTAAATGAAATTATATAAAATTTAAGGAGATGAAATTATGTATCCCTCGATTAGGATATTAAGTTTATCATTAGGCAGTTTATTTTGTGCAGTAGCGATTAATGGTTTTTTAGCTCCAAATCACCTTTTAAGTGGAGGTGTAGGAGGAATAGCGATAATACTTAACTATATATTTAACTTAAATATAGGTTTGATTGTTCTGTTTGTCAACATACCGCTATTTTTAATAGCTTTCAAGAAATTAGATAGAGACTTTATTGTGTATAGTCTTGTTAATATGTTGATATATTCATTCTTTATAGGTATAACTCATGATATAAGTTCATACATTGCTGTGGATGATTTAATACTTTCTTGTGTATTTGGGGGATTATTAAATGGTATAGGAATGGCAATAACATTTAGAAATAGAGGATCTCAAGGTGGTACAGATATAATAGCAGCTCTTGTTAAGAAAAAGTGGAATATAAATTTAGGAACAGCTCTTATGGGAGCTAATTTAGTTATTGTGAGTATAGGAGGAGCTGTATTTGGAATACAAAAGGCTATGTATACTCTTATAAATATGTATATAGGATATCAGGTTGTGGATAAAGTACAGTTGATGATGGATGTTAAAAAGTCAGCTATGGTTATATCTGATAAGTCTGAGGAAATATCAAAAGATATAATGAAAGATATGGGAAGAGGAGTAACCTTTTTAAATGGAGAAGGAGCTTATTCAAAGAATAGCACAAAAGTTATATACACTATAATAAACCCAGTTGAAATACCTAGACTTAAAGAAATTGTAGAAAAATATGATAAGAATGCTTTTATAACTATAAATGAAACACAAGAAGTAAAGGGTAGGGGTTTTAAGGAAAGCATTATATAAATAAAACATTATTATTGAAAATTCAATATATGATATGATAATATAATAAGGGTATTTATACCCTTATTTTTTTACATACTAAGGGATTATAAAATATAGATAATATTGATGAAAGAGCTACACTTGCAACTATTTTTGAGCAACGTAGCTGATCGTTGGCGACATGAGTTAGTGCGTAGCGACTAAACGAATTTTGAATATATTACTAATGACTTAAAAAGTCATGGGGAGGCTTTTGATGAGAAAATATTTTGGAACAGACGGTGTAAGAGGAGTAGCAAATACTGAACTTACAAATGATCTTGCATATAAATTAGGAAGAGCGGGTGCATATGTCCTTGCAAAGGGAAAAGAAGATATAAAAGTTGTAATAGGAAAAGATACTAGAATATCGGGAGATATGCTAGAGTCTTCTTTAATAGCTGGAATGATGTCTGTTGGTGCAAACGTTGTATGTGTGGGAGTAGTTCCAACTCCAGCTGTTGCATATTTAACAAAGTTTTATGATGCTGATTGTGGTGTTGTAATATCTGCATCTCATAATCCTGTTGAATACAATGGAATAAAGTTCTTTAATAAAGATGGATATAAGCTAGATGACAGTATTGAACTAGAAATAGAGCAATTAATAGAAGATATGAATAAAATAGAGTATAGTCCTACAGGTGAAAATGTAGGTACTAAATTAGATAAAAATGATGCCGTAAGGGATTATATAGATTATTTAAAGACAATCATTGATGTAGACCTTAATAATTTAAAGGTAGTACTTGATTGTGCTAATGGAGCAGCTTTTGAAGCCGCACCTTTAGTATTCAAAGAACTTGGAGCTAATGTTATAGCTATCAATAACAATCCTAATGGATGCAACATAAACTTAAACTGTGGATCAACTCATCCTAAATCACTTCAAGAGGAAGTAGTTAAAAATAGTGCAGATATAGGTCTTGCATACGATGGAGATGCAGACAGATTGATAGCAGTTGATGAAAAAGGAAATATAGTTGATGGAGATTATATTCTTGCTATATGTGCTAAGTTTTTAAAAGAACAAGGTAAGTTAAAAAATGATACACTTGTAGTTACTGTTATGAGTAATATAGGACTTCACATAGCTTCAAAGGAGAATAATATAAAGACTGTATCTACTAAGGTAGGGGATAGATACGTATTAGAAGAGATGATAAAAGAGGGATATAATCTAGGTGGAGAGCAATCAGGCCACATGATATTTTTAGATTATATAACTACTGGAGATGGAATACTGAGTTCATTATTCTTATCAAATGTATTAGTTAGTGAAGAAAAGACATTATCAGACATTTGTGGTATAATGTCTAAGTATCCTCAGGTGCTAATAAATGCAAAAGTAAAAAATCAAAACAAAGATATGTATCTAAAAGATGAACAAATTATAGAAGAAATTAATAAGATAGAACAAATACTAGATGGAGAAGGTAGAGTATTAATAAGACCATCTGGTACTGAACCATTAGTTAGAGTAATGCTTGAGGGTAAAGAGGAAGGTCAGTTACACAGTTTAGCGAGTGAACTTGCTAATCTTATAGAATCAAAATTATCATAAGTAAAGTTTAATATAAGGGGGCTGTATGTAACAAATATAAGCCTCCTTTAAAGATAATTAAAACTTTATGAAAAGCGCTAGGACTAAATTTTATTTAGTTGACGAGGTCAGGGAGTATCGATTATCGGCGGGTGCCCTGCGGTGATTTTGCCATCGTTAGAGCTTAACAAAACATATGAGTGATTATATGTACAAAAAAGGCTTGAGCAAAACGACCTTTCTCCTTAAATATATTAAATTTTTTAAAATTTTAAGGAGGTTTATTTATTATGTGTGGAATCGTAGGTTATATTGGAAATAGGCAAGCAACAGAGGTATTAATAGAAGGGCTTTCAAAACTTGAGTACAGAGGTTATGACTCAGCAGGTTGTGCTGTAAACTCAGGAGATAGTTTATCAGTTAGAAAATTTAAGGGAAGACTTTCTGTTTTAGCAGATGACTTAAAGGCAAATCCTTTGGTATCTAATATTGGTATAGGACATACAAGATGGGCAACTCATGGAGCACCATCAGATGTTAACTCTCATCCTCATTTGAATATGGATTCAACTATAGCTGTAGTTCATAATGGAATAATAGAAAACTATATGCAGTTAAAAGAGTGGTTAATATCTGAGGGAAAAGTATTTAAATCAGAGACAGACACTGAGGTTGTAGCTCATTTAGTAGACTACTATTATGAAGGAGATTTATTGGATGCTGTTTATAAGGCTATGGCTAAGTTAAGAGGAGCATATGCTTTAGGTGTAATATGTAAGGATAATCCAGATGAGTTGATTGCAGTTAGAAATGAGAGTCCATTAGTTATAGGTCTTGGAGAAAATGAAAACTTTATAGCATCTGATATACCAGCACTTTTAAAATATACAAGAGATGTATATTTCTTAGAAAATGGAGAAGTTGTACACTTAACTAAAGATGGTGTTAAGATATTTAATCAAGATAGAGAAGAAGTAAAAAGAGAAATATATAATGTAAAGTGGGATATAGAAGCTGCATCAAAAGGTGGATTTGATCACTTTATGATAAAAGAGATAAATGAGCAACCAAATGGAATCAAGGAGACTTTAAATAGAAGACTTGATGAAAATGGTGATATAAAGTTAGATGATATAAAGCTTACTAAGGCTGAGCTTGATAATATAAATAAGGTATATATAGTTGCTTGTGGTACAGCTTACTATGCTGGACTTGTAGGAAAGCATGCTATAGAGAAATTCGCGAATATACCTGTAGAAACTGATATAGCTTCTGAGTTTAGATATAGAGATGCATTCGTTGATGAGAATACTCTATTAATAGTTGTAAGTCAATCAGGAGAAACAGCAGACACTTTAGCTGCTCTTAAGGAAGCTAAGTCTAAGGGAGCAAGAATACTTGCTATAACAAATGTTGTAGGATCATCTGTATCAAGAGAGGCTGATGATGTATTCTATACTTGGGCAGGACCTGAGATAGCTGTTGCATCTACTAAGGCTTATACAACTCAACTTGTTTCTTTATATATGATAGCACTTGATTTTGCAATCAAGAAAGGAACTATAACTAAGGAAGAATATAAAGATATGATATCTAAGTTAGGCGAGACATCAGATAAGGTACAGGAGATAATAGATAATTCTGATGAGATAGAGAAGATAGCTGAAGAAATAAAGGATTCAAAGGATGCTTTTTATTTAGGAAGAGGTCTTGATTATTGTCTTGCTATGGAGGGAGCTCTTAAATTAAAAGAGATATCTTATATTCATGCAGAGGCTTTCCCAGCAGGAGAGTTAAAGCATGGTCCTATAGCTTTAATAGAGGAGAATACTCCAGTTATATCTATTGCTACTCAAGATAGCTTATTTGAGAAGATGGTTTCTAATATGAAGGAAGTTAAGGCAAGAGGGGCTTATGTTATAGCTCTTGCTAAGGAAGGTAATAAAGAGGTAGAAAAAGCAGCAGATAGAGTTATATATATACCAGAGGTTGATGATGTGTTATCTAGTATATTAACTGTTGTTCCACTTCAAATACTTTCTTATTATGTTGCAACTAAGAGAGGTTGCGATGTAGATAAGCCAAGAAACTTAGCTAAGTCTGTTACAGTTGAATAATATATAAATTAGAGCATGTAATTATTGTGACTTTAGAATAAAGTTTGATGATTTATAAAAAAGATTGATATTTTATAAAAAAGTTTGATAATTTATAAAAAACTTTGATAAAATCACCTCGTTTAGGATAGAATATATTCTAAAGAGGTGATTTTTTTATGGCAAAAAGAAAAAGAAGCCTAACTGAAAATAAAATCGAAAGATTAATAAAGGAAGGTAGAGGACAAGGAATAGGAGAAGAATATAAGCCTTGGATTTTAGTCCAGGATGTGCCATCCTTAGGAAGAGCAACAAGATTAAAGGGAATAAAGACAAATAGACAGCATGAGTTTCTTTCAGATATGGAAAGAGACTATTTTTATATCCTAGAGTATTCAAATAATGTAGTTGATATTAGAGAGCAATTTCCACTATTGCCTTTAGAAGAAACTATTTTAATAGCAAAGGAGCTTGGAATAAAGCACCCAACTGATCCAAAGACTAATGAACCTATAGTCATGACTACAGATTTTTTAGTCACTATAAATAAAAATGGAAAATATATAGATGTAGCTAGAACGATAAAGCCTCAAGATGAGTTAATGAATAAAAGAACTTTAGATAAATTTGAAATAGAGAGAAGATATTGGGAAAAACAAGAGTTTGATTGGGGAATTGTTACAGAAAATGAAATAGATAAAGTGTTAGCTCAAAATATTTTATATATGTATCCATATAATGATTTATATGAGTTAGATAGTTTTATAGAGATAGAAAAAGAAGATGTAGATGATTTAGTGATAACCTACCTAGATAGAATAATAGGAGAAACTGTAGACATAAGAAAAGTATCTAAGTTATTTGATCAAGATTTCAACTTGAAAAGTGGAACAGGATTATCTATCTTTTATTATGTAGTTATAAGAAAAATCATAAGAATTAATTTACTTGAAGAGTTAGATTTATCTAAAGTAAAAGATATACATATAGAAGAAGAAAATCTTAAGAAGGAGATGAAGATTATATGATTTTAGTAAATTCTGTCCTTCAAAATGTAAATACAGGAGAACGAATAAGGATTATATTTCAAGATGAAGATATTAATATAGCATACATCATTAGTTTAGAAAAAGATACATCAATGCCTATGCAAGTAGATGCAGTATCGTTACAAGCTGAATTAGAAAATGATTTACTAATAAAGATAATAGATCCATATTTAAAGAATATAGATGAGGAATCATTAAATACAAAGCAAAAAGAAAAAAGAGACAATGATTGGATGCTAATAAATAATATCTGGAATAATTATAAAGATGAATTATTGAATAAAAAAATAAGAAATGAATTCTTAAAGAAAGAAGCTAGTAATTTAGGAATAACAGCCATAAGACTAAAACGAATCTTAACTAGATTTTGGCAACGAGGAATGAATAAAAATGCTTTGCTTCCTGATTATATAAATTCAGGCGGAAAAGGAAAAAGTAAAACCTTGGATAAAGAAAAAATAGGAAGACCGAGAAGGGTTAATTATGAAGGAGAATCTGTAAAGGGAATAAACATAACACAAGATATAAAGAAAATATTTGAAATATCAATAAATAGATTTTATAGAAAAAAAGAAAAATTAAGCTTAACAGAAACATATAACTCAATGCTTAGAGAATTCTTTTCAGATAGATATTATAAAGATGGAAAAGAGCGATTTAAAGTATGGGATAATTCAAGAATACCGACATATCATCAATTCTACTATTGGTTTAAAAAACTAGAAAACACAGAAAAAGACATATCACTTAGAGAAAGTAGAAAATCATTCGACTTAAAAAACAGACCTATCTTAAGTAATTCCACAATAGAAACAAATGGACCAGGAACTAGATTTCAAATAGATGCAACTATAGCAGATATTTATATAGTAAGCTCACTTAATAGAAATAGAATTATAGGAAGACCTGTTGTATATGCAATTATAGATGTATATTCAAGGTTAGTTACAGGTATATATGTAGGCTTAGAAGGCCCTTCTTGGCTTGGAGCTATGATGGCTTTAGATAATATGATAGCTGATAAGATTGAATTTTGTAAGAAGTATGGAATAGAAATAACTAATGAGCAGTGGGCATCACATCATCTGCCAGAAATAATAATAGCTGATAGAGGAGAGTTTGAAGGCTATGCCGTTGAGAATTTAATAAATAATTTAAACATAAAAATAGAAAATACATCTCCTTATCGTGGGGATTTAAAAGGAATTGTTGAAAGAAGTTTTAGAACAACAAATGAGAAAATAAAACATAAAACCCCAGGAGCTATACAAAAGGAGTATAGAGAAAGAGGAGATAGAGATTACAGATTAGATGCAACCCTTACGCTAGAGGAATTTACTCAAATATATATAAAAATGATTTTACACAATAATCATAAAATAAAAGTGAACCATCCTACAGATAAGGAAATGATATCAGAAGAGCTAACTCCAACACCTATTAATCTATGGAATTGGGGAATTAAAAATAAAAAAGGAAGACTTAGAGTTATAGATAGAGACATTATGAGACTTAACATATTGCCAAAGGGAAGGGCTAGCGTATCACGAGCTGGTCTTAAATTTAAAAAGCTATATTATAGTTCTAAAAAGGCATTGGAGGAGCAATGGTTTGTAAAGTCTAAACATAGATGGCTTGAAGTAGTATATGACCCAAGAAATATAGACAAGATATATATTCCACATGAAGATGGTAAAGGATATGAGATATGTTATCTTCTAGAAAAAAGTAAGCAATATAAGGGCTGCTTACTTGAAGAGATAATATTCCAGGAGGAATTAAAGGAAGAGCTAATAGATTGGGAATCAAATAAACAGTCACAGTTCAATATAGATTTAGATAAGGAAATAGAGGATATAGTTAAAAATGCTAAAAAGGAAAAGGATAGAACTGTTACTGAAACTACTTCTAAAGCTAAGAAAATAAAGGGAATAAAAGAAAACAGACAATTGGAAAAGGAATTAAATAGAATAGAAGAAGCTTTCGAAATTGGAAAGGAAGAAAATAAAGAAGGTATAGTTAAGCAATTTAATAAAGATGATGAGAATAAGGAAGAGCAAAAGGATACGAGACATGGTAGCTTAATGGATAAAATAAGAAAGAAAAGAGATGAGAGTCTTGGAAAAAAATAAAATAACTCCATTACTAAAGGGAAACGTTGAAACAGCAGAATATAAAGAACAAGAGCTAATAGAATATGCTGAAAATCCATTTATAGAAGCCCTACCTTCTATATTTTCAGAAGATAATGTATTAGAGCAGTTTACTAGATATCCAATAATACAAGATATAGAAAAAACTAAAAATAGAAATTTAAGACACCATATGATAAAAAGGATAAAAAATTTCATACAGCCATTACCAGATCATTTTTTGATAGAAGCTAAGTTATCAACGATTATAAGAAGAGGATATTTAGCAAGAAATCCATTAGATAAAACCTACTTTGAAAGATTAAAGATATTGAATGAAGCACATTCTGTGAAGAAAGAAGAAAGAGAAGATGCTTTAAATAGAAATATGGAGCATATACGCTCTACAGCAGATAGTCTTTCTATAATAGGAATTTCAGGTATAGGCAAAACTACAGCGATAGAAAGATTATTACTTATGTACCCACAAATAATAAAACATGAAGAATACAATGGCAAACTATTGAGTAGAACACAAATAGTTTGGTTAAAAATTGATTGCCCATACGATGGAAATCTTGCTACTCTTTGTAAGAGTTTTTTTAAGGCTATAGATGATTTATTTGGGACTAGATATCTTGAAAAGTATGGATATCTAAATAGAATAACCTCCTCCATGATGCTTCATATGACATCCTTAGCAAGTATGTATGGAATAGGAGTTTTAGTAATAGATGAAATACAACATTTAATTAATGCAAAAAATGACCCTGATGAAATGCTTAACTTCTTCGTAACATTAACTAATACTGTTGGAATACCAACTGTACTAATAGGAACGTTCAAAGCTCTTAAAATATTTAAAAGAGATTTTAGACAAGCTAGAAGAGCGGGAAGCGAAGGCAATATTATATGGGATAGAATGACTAAGAATAGCGATGAATGGGACTTTTTTATAGAAACTCTATGGGAATTTCAATGGCTTAAAAACAAAACTGAGCTAACTCATGAAATGAAGGAATTTTTCTATGATGAGTGCCAAGGAATAACCTCTGTTGCTGTAAATCTATTTATACTTGCACAGGAAAGAGCTTTGAATACAGATAAAGAAAAGATAACTAAGCAAATTATAAACAAGGCTTCTAAAGAAGATCTTCATATGATACAGCCTATGATAAAGGCACTTAGAAATAATAATAGATCACAAATAATGAAATATGAGGATATTTCTATAAATCTAGAAGACATAACCTTTAAGCATAAAAATAGTTTACAGTTAGCAGGCAAAATTAAAGAAATGGCTAAAAATGAAGAACGGCTATTCAAACTAAAAAGAAATAATACAGCAGAAAATTTAATAATAGATATGAATACATGGGGATATTTGATAGGCTTACAGAAAATGAATTAGAGAATTTAATTAGAAAAACTGTTGATAAGTTTGCTGTAGATGATGATTATAACCTTATTAAGTCAGAGGTCATAAAAAAAGCTTTACAAATAAATGATAAAAAGAAGGAAGCTAAAAATAAGATTAATAATGGATTATATGAAGATAAGGATTTAAGAAATATATATGAGCTATCCAAAAAGAAAAAGATTCATGTATATGAGATATTAAAAGAAAATGGATATATTAAAAATCCTGTTGAGGAATTTTTAAAGGTGGAATAGAGAATGCTTACTTTTTTTACAGACCCTTATGAAAATGAGCTTTTATATGGAGCTATAGGAAGATATCACTATTACATTGGAAATATAGATTACAAGGATACATTAAGAGAGGTTTTTAGAAATGAGAGTGTAATTCCAAGCATAGAATTATGTGCTCGCTTAGATACTGTAGCAAATAATTTAGGTGGAAAATATACAGCTGATTATATTATAAATAACCATACTATATTTCCTTTTTATGCCCCATTTATCCCTAAAACTAGAAGAGAAGAATTAATAAATGACATGAAGTATAAGGATGGAAAAGGGATATATGCTAAAACAGGTATACTAGCAGGTTCAGTATGTAAGAAAGAAGGAATTTATTACTGTCCCTTATGCTCTGAAGAAGAAATTAATAAATATGGAGAAGCTTATATCCATAGAGAGCATCAATTACAAGGAGTATTCGTATGTCCTCATAATGGAGCTAAATTAAAAAAATATAAAATAGATAGAACAAATTCAAGCAGATTAGAGTTCATAAGATTAAATGAAAAATTACTAGATTTGAATGCTGAATATGAAGAAAATAAAGATATTTATGAAAAACTATTAAAAATATCTAAAACTGCTTACTATATATTAAACAACAATCTTTATCAGTTTAATAAAGATACTATAACTAAAAAATATAAAGAGATTCTTTATTCAAAAGGTTTAGTAACAACAAACAAAAGGATAAAGCAACGAGAATTATATGATGAATTTATTAAATATTATGGAGTGGAATTCTTAGAAATAATGGAATCTAGCATAGATAAGGATAATGAATATAATTGGCTTAAGGTTATAACAAGAAATTCAAAGAGAACAGTACATCCTATAAGACATATACTATTCATAATTTTTTTGGTTGATGATATAAAGGAATTCTTTAAATCAGAGGTAGATGAATATAATCCGTTTGGAAAATCACCTTGGCCATGCTTGAATTATATAGCAGGGCATTATAAAAATGATGTAGTAACAGAACTAACAATAACTACGGATTATAAAACTAGACGACCTATTGGAACATTTACATGCGATTGTGGCTTTATATATTCAAGAAAAGGTCCAGATAAGGTTATAAGTGATAGATATAAGATAGGAAGAATTAAGGAGTTTGGATCATTATGGGAAGAGACATTAAAGGAATACCTACTAGAGCGTAAATATGGACTTAGAGAATTAGCAAGAATAATGAACTGTGATCCTAAAACTATTGTAAAGTTTGATAAGGAATTAGGAATAAACTACTATGAAACTTCAAATATGAGAGTAGAAAAGCAAAAGAATAATAAAAAAGAAAATAAAGGTATAGATATACAAGCCTATAAAGAAAATATACTAACTGTTATAAATCAAAATTCTAGTTATACAAGAACACAAATAAGAGAGCTTTGTAAAAAGGAATATACTTATCTCTATAGACATGATAAAGCTTGGCTTTTAGAAATACTTCCTAAAAATATATCCAGGAAGAATATAGATTATAAAAGTGATAAAAGAGTTAACTGGAAGAAAAGAGATATAGAAATATTGAATATTATAAAGGAACAATATAAGAGTCTGCTGTTAAGAGACAAGCCTATAAGAATAACTAAGGGGAATCTATGTAAGGAGTCAGGGATACTTACTATTATTGAAAAAAAACTAGACAAGCTTCCAAGAACAAAAGAATATTTAGATGATATTCTTGAATCTGTAGAGGAATTTCAGCTAAGAAGAGCAAGGCTGATAGCAGATGAAAAGCTAGAAGGTAAAGAAGGAATAAGATTATGGGAGATTCAGAAACTATCAAGAATTAGAACGAGTGATTTTGAAAAAATCAAAACTAAGCTTGAACAGTATATAGATGGGGGGGAATAAGCATTAGTAGGACAAGACTAGGCAAGATAAATCAAAAGGATTGGCCTTTTAAATTAGGTGAGGAGGCTAAGCTTTATTGGATAGATAAGCCCTATAAATTAGAGAATAAGTGGATCATAGATGCATATTTTAAATGCAATAATAATTCAGAAAAAGTCAGTATAGACTGGGCTTCTATTCATTTTTTAACATTTGGGAAATACTATGTAAATGGGGATTTAAATAATAGTGAAACTAAAGGTGATGATATTACTAAGAATATTAACTTAAGTAATGTGAAATTTGAAATAATAGAAGATTCTTTAAAAATACCTAGTAAGGGAATAAATAAAAAAGTTCATACACATATATTCGTTGGATATAAAAATGGAATAGAGTATAGAATACCTGCATTAGAGATAATAAGAGCTGTTATAGCTACAAATAGATTTTTATTGAATAGGATAGTTGAATTAGATTCTCTTGATAAGTATTTTATTTACTATTATGATAACAGTAAGAATTTATATATAGATTTTTTTGATGAATATGAAAGAAAGTTACTAGATCCAGAGTATGTAAGACATCTAGCATGGATTATAACAAATGAAAATGTATTAAGGATGTTTAATCAAGTGGGGAAGAATTTATGGTTTGAAGGAAATATAAAGTATGATTTTCTATTCAAGAAATTTAATATAAAAGCCAGGATAAGAGAGGGGAATGGGACAGTAAGAATCTTAGAAATATTAGAGGTTAAAAATAAGAAAATACAAGCTAGAAATGTATCTATAAGTTCAAAATATATTAAAGAGGTAAGGCAAAGTAGTAAACCTAAGCTTAGAAAATATAACAATTTAAATGAAATTGATAATAAGACCTTAGATACTAAAATAGATGGAGCTAAGAATACTGATTCAGAGTTTATAAATACACTAAAAACAAAGCATACATATATTGATGATGTTAAAATACATAAAAGAAAAAAAGGTAAAAGAACGTTAAGAACTAAAGAGGATGATAACACTGAAACTTATGAGGTTGAAAATAATAATTTAAGAACTACAGCAGATACAGGAGGATTAGATAGAGCTAAAGGACTTGAGTATAAAAATATAAATGACGTAGATGTAAAGGGAGAATTAGAGGAATTCATTGAAATATTAAAGCTATTAGAAAAGAAATGGGATATAGAATGTGTTGAAGTTATAATAAGAGATTTACCAGAGGGCAAGAAAGGAAAGAAATTTTCAAGGATTAGTGATGGATTGACTAAAAGAAGATATACAGTTGGAAAAATGGTTATGAAAAATAATAGTACATATAACTTAATAGAAGTTGAAAGAGAAGGAAAATCATTGTCTATGTTGTTGCTATATTCATTGAGTGATATAGATTGGGAAAGAATATATTCAAGCGTAACTCTTGGATTAGTTAATAAATGTGGTAGTTGGGATTCTAAGATGCTAAAATATTTAGAAGGAAGATTCATATATTCAAATAGAATAAGGCATATATCTGATAAAAAAAGTTTTAGTGAAAAAGCAGAATTTTTATACAGCAAAATGAAATTTTTAAAATGATAGGTAATGAGTTTATTTGTTATATTACCTATCATTTTTTTTGTTTATTTTTCTTTTATAGTTTCTATATGGCGGGTAGTTAAAGTGAAGCTGTTACCAGGGGCTAACTCAATTTCTCTTATCAGTAAATATTGTGATTTTATTGCAATATAAAAGATTTAGTATAAACCTATTATTATAAATTTATATATTTAATTGATCATATAATTCATTTACATAATCTTGTTTTATACCTAAATACCTTTTAGTCATGTTTAAATTACTGTAATTTAGGACCTCCATAATGATAGCTGGATTAAATCTACTTTTCCAAGTATGATAGCTCCATATCTTTTTCATACTATATATTTTACCTATAGATAACTTAAAGAATGAGTACCTACATTTTTTTCAACTACTGTAGTTTTGGCTGCTTTTTTATCTTTAAAAGTTTTTGTATTT
This sequence comes from Tepidibacter sp. Z1-5, assembly GCF_037844525.1. Classification (NCBI taxonomy): domain Bacteria; kingdom Bacillati; phylum Bacillota; class Clostridia; order Peptostreptococcales; family Peptostreptococcaceae; genus Tepidibacter; species Tepidibacter sp. Z1-5. The sequence continues at coordinate 22,848 of NZ_JBBMMD010000074.1, forward strand.
TCTTTTAAAACATCTTTCTATTTTAAGCTTAAAAGATCTGTAATTCTAAGAGCAATATTTATTCCAACAACAAACATTGCATATGACCTTAAATTTTTTCTTTAAGATACATTTTAACATTTTTGATTTTAGATTTACATCTGATTGGTTCTACAATTTTCATGATTTATTCTTTCGATGCCAATTTGGTATTATAATTGTAATTTTGATAAATTAAAACAACGAAAATTATAAATTGGTTTCATGAAACTATATATAAACTAGTTATACCAATGGTTATATTGAGTTTTAGTAATTTATCAAAATACCTAATTTTATAAAATTAATCATGTGAATATTAGAAAATGAGTTTTTCTCTCATGATAGTAACCTTGGAATTCCCCATATGAATAAAAGTTTCTTGACTATAATTGCTAAAAATTGGTATTATGGAAGTTGGGGATTTTACAAAATTAGACAAATATAATTTGCTGAATTATCCTAAAGGATATAAAAGATATTCCAGATAAACAAAAGGGTGGTGTTTTTAAGATGATTTTATAAATTATCGTTTAGAAAAGTTGGCTTAAAAAAATATACTGAAAGGAGTTAAAAATGAATAAGTTTTTTAGAAGGCTTTTACCATTAATTATTACTTTTTTTATGTTATTTCAAACCGTAGTATGAGCATATTCAGATGCTACAATAGTTAGTGAGAGTATTGACTATGATAGAGAGTTAGAAAAAACTATTAATTATTCAATCAAAGAAACAGCAAAAATAAACAATTTAAATATCCAAGATAGAAATAACGAAAAAGTAATTAGTAAGAAATTTAATGATTCAATGAAACTAATAGGCAATACTAAAAAAGAAATTGTAAAAGAAGAGGTTTATCAAAATCATGAAATAAAAAAAGAACTACAAATAACAGACTCTTCAGTAATAGTAAATAATACTAATATAGAAATAGATAGTTTAGTAAGAAAAAAAAGAGGTACATCAATAGGGGATGACTATGAAAATAATGACTCTCTTGAAAAAGCAACAGTATTAAATGACAAATCCGGTACAATTAAAGGAAACATACATCATCCAAATGATTATGACTATTATAAGATACAATTAAGTGAAGA
>NZ_JBBMMD010000075.1:0-24787 GCF_037844525.1 Tepidibacter sp. Z1-5
ATAATTTTATTAAGGCATTCATTTTAATAATCTCTTTTCTTTAGGATTTAATTATTAAATTATATCCTATTTATAAATCGAAATCAACTAACAGTGGAAAGAACCGCTCTAAACTTGACATTTATAGAATTTTTAGAAATAAAAGAAGAGGATATAGTAAAAGAATGTAAAAACTTTTATAAAAATTCAGGAGGTTATCATGATGCTAGGTTTGATACTATATCGCTTTTTTTAGTAATCAAAGAAGGTATTAATAAAGGATATATTAAAGGAAAAGAAAAGAATTTTCTTAAGGAGGTTATATAGATGTTTGCTAATCAATTTGTGGAAAATATAGTAAATGATAAATATAGAAAAGAGTCAGTTACACAATCTATATTAGGAATATTTATTAAGGAAATATTAGAGAAAATCACAGAAAAGAATAATTTACAGTTATTATGTGAGCAAGCGAAATTTATTAATATTCCAACAGTAGATAAAAATAAAAAACTAAAAAATATTATAGTGGATTATTTGTTCTACGATCACGAGAACAAAGAATTGATCATGATTGAATTGAAAGATAAAGATGTGAATAAAAGTGAATTAGAAAAAATTAAAATTCAAGTATTAGATTATTGTAATATGGCTAAAACCCCAAAAAAAACTATATTAGGGTTTATAAATAATATGAGTATTAGAAGTAAAAAAGAATTTTGTAGAAATAAAGAATGGTTTGTAAAATACTCATACTTAGATAAAAAATTAAATCATAAAAAGTTTTATGATGAAATAATCAATAAAATTTCTTTGATTTATATTACTCCAAAATCTTTAAAACAAAAACTTTTGAATAATTTCGATGAAAATGTAGATTATAAGATTGTAACGTTTGAAGAGATAAGTAAATTAGAAAACATAAAATTTAGCACTAAGGAACAAGCGAAAGCTTGGAAGGATATATCTCCATATCTAGGTTCGATTGATAATAAGAATAATTATCTTGACAAAATAGATAAACCAATTATTTATGAATACCTAAAGCATCTAGAAAAAATAAAGTTATATCCAAATATTAGAATAGCAGATTCGCTTTTATTTCTATTACTTCCATTTCTAAATAGTATCACAGAAGAAGCATTTAAAATTTGTAACTTATATATAAATAAAGTTACAAATAGAGTAGAAGTAGAAATGAAAAATGAAGATAATAGAAAAATACTAGTAAAGCTAATACCGAATAAATATATATCTGAGAGGGCTGAATATAGATATCTATATCATAAAAGTTTAGGTGAAAATGAATATGATTTAATAATTTATATAACTTCAAAAGAAGTTAAAAGCTATCTAAATAGATATACAAGTAGTAACATATTGCATATTTTAGATTTCAAAGAATTATCTCAAATACAGATTAATGGCTCAAATAAAAAATATTGGGATAGTATAAGTAACTTTTTAAAAGACTTTGCTTAAAAAATATGAAGATTGAAGTTTTACTATTATAATATATCAGAATCTTTGTTTGGTATATATTTGTCTAAACTAAGTATATATAAATGTGAGAATTATAAATATAACAATAGTAATAACTTCAATAAGTAATTTGAAAAATTATGATTTAATAGTATTATAATATTATGATGACTTTAGCGATTAATGATAAACAAAAAGTATTACAAGCTATTCAAAGTGGGACTATAGATGCTGCGAGCATTAGTTTTCCAACAATTATAGATGATATTTTATTATATATGAACGAAAGAGGAATTTTAAAAGATTTGGAGGGATCAATCGAAGATAAAAGAACAACAAACAAAAGCATTCCTCTTTCTACCATATTATCTTTAGCTATAGCAGCTAAAATGAAGTTGAAAACAGCACTAACAGATGTTCCATTTGCTATTAGTGATGCTCAACTATTATCTGCATTAGGCGTAAATATATATGATCAAGATAGAGACATTCTTACCCAAGGTATTTATGAAGAAGGAGTGACTAGAAATTTAATCAATAAATATACTGCTAAAGAGTTTATTAACTTTTATAACCAGTATTTAAATGAATCTATATTGGCAAAACATATTGATGCTCCTACAATTCATATATTCGACTGTACCAAAATACAGGTTAATATTAAAAATAATAAATATGAGAAATCAGAAGTAGTTAAAATTGATGGCGAAGCCGTAAGAGGGTATAAACTAGCTTCTTTAAGAGGTTTACTTGATGTATCAGGAATTATAGAAGAAATAGAATTCGGTTCTATAAAAACTCATGATTTAGAACTATCTAGAAATCTTCTTTTAAATACTCCACATTTTAAATCTGGCGATATTCTTATTAATGATAGAGGGTTCATTTCAAGAGATATAATTAACACGTTAAAAATAGACAAACAGGTAGACATCTATGTTCCAGCAAAGAAAAATATGAATATTTATGATGTGGCTGTAAGTATTGCAAAAGAACAAGATAAATGGTCTAAACATCCTAATAAAAAAAGAAGTAATCAAACAATCCAGATCGTTAAAGATTTAGGTATGTATTGGGAGGGGGATAAAGAAAAAGAAGATGTTCCTATTAATGCATGTGTTGTTAAAGACATAAAAAATGATGAATATTATGTATTTCTTACAACAGATACTTCGAAAACTGCACGTCAAATTATACAGATCTATGAACTAAGACCTGAAATAGAGGAAGATTTTAGACAACTCAAAGACTTTTGGAATCTTGAAGATTTCAAGAGCACAAAATATAATTTTATATTATTTCATATTGTGGCAACATTAATAGGCTACAGCTATTTTCAAATTTACATCAACACAGAAGAAGGTATGAAATATCAAAAGAAAAGTCTACCTATAATTATTAAAAATTACAGTAACAAAAAAGAAAAAAATGTTGTTATTTATAAAGGTCAGTACTTTGGCATTTTTAAGTTTATTGAATTTTTAGACTTATATGCCACTTGTAACTCTGAGATAAGACTTCGCCTAGCTCCTGTATTAACCCAAGTATAACTAAAAACTAGGCGATAAATCTAAATTACTTATTGAAGTAGTAATAACATTGAAATTGACAATATATATATGAAATGATATAATAAAGTATTATTAGCGTTAAATTAAGCTCTGGAAACCTTTAAGGCCCAGAGTTTTTTTATTGATTAAAATGAAATTGAAGGAGGAATAAATATGAACATAATAGGTATAATTGGAGCAATGGATGAGGTAACTAAACAGTTACGAAAACATTGATGAACTCTACAAAAGTTTATTGATTTTTTATAACTTAGCCTCCCATGTTCATAAAGAGCATGGAGCGATAGGGTAAACCTATTCAAAATCCTTTGAACTGCTGGAAACCCTTAAAGCTAGTTGAACCACAGCATGACCATGAAATAAAGGTGAGTGTGAAGGTTACGAAAGTAGAAAAAATCAACTAGATGGCATAAGGTTAAATCCTAAGTGCTAAAATAATAGGCAATCAGCATCCAAGACCCGAATAGGGTAAGGTTCAACGACTATCCCATAATGGGAGTACATTCAAGCGAGTGGAAGTGGAGGACACCTAAAACACTAAAATTTTAGTGAATGGTGATGATATAGTCTACGCTCATGTGAAAGTATGAGAAGTTCATAAGAGAACTGCATAGATAGTAGCAAATCTATGTGAATGAGCATAAATTTTATAATAGTTCTTTGAAAACTTTATATAAACCTATAAAAAAATTATTTCATGATAATGTATAGCTTATGTTGGCAATAAATTTCAAAAGCTTTCATGGTAAAAAATAACATTCTTTAATCATCTTATGAACAATATATATAACGATAAAAAGTGGTATCATATATATGTAAGGAGGTGATAAGAGAATGATAAAAGCTATTAAAATAAGATTGTTGCCTACTAAAGAACAAGAAATATTAATGTTTAAATCTACTGGTATAGCTAGATTTGCATATAATTGGGGTTTAGCTAAGTGGGAAGAAATGTATAAGCAAGGATTAAAGCCATCAAAATCTAAAATAAAAAAACAATTTAATAATACAATTAAGAAACAAGAAGAATATAAATGGTTATATGAAGTAAGTGGTCAAGTGACGCCACAAGCTTTTGATGATTTAAATACTGCTTATCAAAACTTTCTCAAAGGTAGAGTTCAAAGACCTAAATTCAAAACTAAGAAAAAATCTAAAAAATCTTTTTATGTTAGGTATGATGCTATTAAATTTGAAGATAATAGAGTTAATATGGAGAAGATAGGTAAAGTATTATACAAATCTAATTATGACATTCCTATCTTAAATAAGTATGTAAACCCTAGATGTCATTTTGACGGGAAATACTGGTATCTAACATTAGGATTTGAACAAGGTGAAAATCAAGCTAAATTAAATAAAGATTTGAGTATAGGTATTGATTTAGGAATAAAAGATTTAGCAATAGTTAATTGCTTAGATGAACCTATAAAAAACATTAATAAATCAATGGAAGTTACAAGGTTAAAGAAAAAACTTAAACGATTGCAAAGACAGGTATCAAGAAAATATGAAATGAATAAGAATGCAAAACAATTTATTAAGACTAACAACATTATAAAATTGGAAAAGCAAATCAAACTTATTCATAGAAAACTAGCGAATATAAGAAACAATCATATTCATCAAGCCACTAATAAAATAGTCAAGTTAAGACCGTATAGAGTAGTTATGGAAGATTTAAATATAAGTGGAATGATGAAGAATAAACATTTATCAGAAAAGATACAAGAACAAAAATTATATGAATTCATAAGGCAAATGAAATACAAATGTGAATTTAATAAAATAGAATTTGTTCAAGTAGATAGATTTTATCCAAGTAGTAAAACTTGTTCTTGTTGTGGAAATGTAAAGAGTGATTTAAAGCTAAAAGATAGAATATATGTATGTGGTAATGATGATTGTAAATTAGTTATTGATAGAGATAAAAATGCTAGTATAAATCTTGGTAATTATAAATTAGCATAATGTCACTAACAAGACAATGCTAATATGTAGGATTCGTTGTATCCGAATTTAAGCCCTCGGACTACTATATCAAACTAAAGTAGATTAGTTTTTACTATTTGAAATAGGGTAGGTTGAACAGGGAATCAAATAAATTTATAGGGTTATATAAGGTTTTTATAGACTTTAATAAGGTTTATGCAACGGAAGTAGATATATTAAGAGATTTAATGGATATTAAAGAAACTGTAGAAAAGGCTTCTTTAAAATTTTATGTAGGTAAAATAGAAGGTAAAGATGTTGTTTTAGTAAGATGTGGTATAGGTAAGGTAAACGCTGCACTTTGTGCTCAAATACTTATAAGTGAATTTAAGGTAGATGCTGTTATAAATACTGGTGTTGCTGGAGCTTTACATGAAGATTTAGATGTATTTGATATAGTAATATCAACAGATACTATACAACATGATTTTGATACTACTGTATTTGGTTATGAAGTAGGAGTTATTCCTAGAATGGAAGAGTCAACTTTTAAGGCAGATGACAGATTGATTGAAGTAGCTTATAATTCTAGTGTTAACTCTGATAAAAAATATAAGGTAGTTAAAGGTAGAGTTTTAACAGGAGATGTGTTTGTTTCAAGTAAGGAATTAAAGGATAGACTTGTAAACAACATGAAAGGATACTGTGCTGAAATGGAAGGTGCTGCTATTGGTCATGCTTGTTATGTAAATAATACACCGTTTATAATAATAAGAGCTATGTCTGATAAAGCTGATGGAAGTGCAGATGTAGTTTATGAAGAATTTGTAAATGAGGCTGCTCATAATTCAAAAGATATCGTTCTTGGGATTCTTAAGAATTTATAGGAACTTAAATTAAATATATTTTATAAATAAGATGCTTATTAAAATATCTAATACAAAATGATATTTTAATAAGCATTATGTTTTTTATTAAGAATAAATAGTTATTTAAATATCTCCTCTTTGAAGTCCTGTAAATCCAGTTCTAACTAGTTCTATTATTCCTAAAGGTTTTATAATTTTTATAAAAGCGGATATTTTTTGTTCATCTCCTGTAATTTCAACCGTTAAAGTATTTGAAGCCACATCTATTATTTTTGATTTAAACATATTTACGGTATCGTTTATATAACCCCTTTGATCTGGATTTGCATTTATTTTTATCATTACTAACTCTTTACAAATAGAAGTATTATTTTTTAAATGTATAATTTTAATAACATCTATTTGCTTGTGTAGTTGTTTTTGTATCTGTTCAAGAGTAGAATTATCACAGTTGACAACTATTGTCATACGAGATATTTTGGGATTATCAGTTTCTCCAACAGATAAACTATCTATATTGTAACCTCTTCTTGTAAATAAACCAGCGATTTTACTAAGAACACCTGACTGATTCTGCACTAATACAGATAAAACATGTCTACAAATAAAAATCACCTCCTTTTTATAATGAGTAGGAAATTATATGATTTTCAAATTGTGGATCCTAATTTTTTATAAAGTAGAAAAATTAGGATCCACAATACATTCTATAAGATAGCTTGTATCACTTGCAATTGCCTCTTTCAATGTTTCTTCAAATTCATGGTTTGAACAGACTTTCTTTGTGTTTAAATTGTAAGAGTTTGCAATTTGAATAAAATCAGGATTAAATTTAAAATCTATTCCGAAATAACTATTTTCTCCATAAGCATTATATTGAAGTTCTCTAACCATTCCCAATCTATTATTATTGAATAATAGAATTATCATTTTTAAATTGTTTTCTGATATTGTTGCAAGTTCACATAATGACATTTGTGCACCTCCGTCACCTACAACGCTGATTACTCTCCTGTTTTGACATGCAATTTTTGAACCTATTGCTGCGGGGATGCTATAACCCATAGTACCTAATCCACCAGATGTTAAAAATCTCCTATTTCCTTTTATATCAAAACTGTGAGCGCTCCATATTTGGTTTTGACCAACGTCTGCCACCAGTATTTCATCATTTTTATTTAAGGAATCAGATAAAAATTTTAGAGCTTTTTTAGGATTTACAAAGTTGTTATTATATAACTTTTTTGTTTTATAATTTTTTTTATGTTCACAAATAGTGTTTAACCATTTTTGATTTTCAATAGGTTTTATTAAATTAATAAATTCTTGTAATATAACTTTAACATCTCCTATAATAGGGATATTAGTATCTATATTTTTTTTAACTTCGGCTGGGTCTATATCTATATGAATTATATCCTTACACTTACTTAGTTTATTGAATCCAGAAGTTACACGATCTGCTACTCTAGCTCCGATTATTATCAACAAATCTGCTTCATCGACTATTTTATTAGAAAAAGAATGACCATGAGAACCTACTATACCTATATAGTAAGGTGAACTATAAGATAAAGATCCTATTCCCATTAGTGTATTGACAACAGGTATTTTTGATTTTTCTACAAAATCATTTAATTCCTTACAAGCATCTGAAGATAATACTCCTCCGCCTGCACAAATCAAAGGTCTTTTACTGGTTTTTATTTTTTTTAAGGCTTTTTTAATTTGACCTATATGACCTTTGTATGTAGGTTTATATCCTATAATATTGATATCTTTAGGGAAATCAAGTTGAATGTCTTGATTTTGAATATCAACAGGAATATCTATTAAAACAGGACCAGGACGACCTGTAGAAGCAATATGAAAAGATTCTTTGATTATTCTAGGTAGCTCTTTGGCATCTTTAATCAAATAATTGTGCTTTGTAAAAGATGTAGTAGCACCTATAATGTCAGCTTCTTGAAATACATCTTTTCCTATACAGTTGGATTTGACTTGACCTGTAATTACTACGAGAGGAATAGAATCCATATAAGCTGTTGCAATTCCTGTGATTAAATTTGTTGCTCCAGGACCTGAAGTTGAAATGCAAACTCCTGTTTTTTTGCTGACTCTAGAATACCCACTTGCATAATGAGGCAATGATTGCTCGTTTCTAACTAAAATGTGCTTAATATTACAATTTTTTAGTGAGTTATATAATGGGAGGACAGCTCCGCCTGGATATCCAAAAATAGTATTAACTCCTTCATTTTCTAGACATTTTATTATTGCATCTGAAACCTTCATATTTCACTCCCCTTCGTATTGAAAATTAACATATGGATTTAAATATTAAATATAATAGAACTGATTCTATCAAATACGAAATAGGAATGTCAATCAGAAAAAACAGAAAAATTTAAAAATTCATAAAAAAACAATTTTACATAAAATTCAAAAAACAATATTGACTTTAATTTTCTTCTCTGATAAAATTTTAAAAAATATAACAAAGCTAAATAGCGAAATGCTATGAAGGAGAGCGTATTTTTATGTTCAGTTTCAGAGAGTCGATGGATGGTGTGAATCGATACTGAGAAAAAATACTACTCGCTCTGGAGCAGTATCTTTGAAATAATAGTAGAAGATTATGGTAGGCACCATTATACGCCAGGATTTGATTGAATCTAATATCGAGCGGTTTTTGTGTTGAGCAAAAGCAAGTAAGGTGGTACCACGGGTAAAATACTACTCGTCCTTAAATAATATTTAAGGACGAGTTTTTTTGTATCTATAAACTGTTAGGACTGATTAGGGATGAGTAGTAATGCACAATGTATTTTGTATACTGATTTGAAGGAGGAGTTAATATGAACAAACAAATAAAGATATTTGATACTACATTAAGAGATGGAGAACAATCACCAGGATGCAGCATGAACTTACAAGAAAAAATAGAGATGGCCAGACAGCTAGAGAGGATGAAAGTAGATGTAATCGAAGCTGGATTTGCTATTGCATCAAAAGGCGATTTTGTATCAGTAAGGGAAATTTCAAAAAATATAAAAAATTGTACTATAGCAAGCTTAGCTAGAGCATTACCTAAGGATATAGATACAGCATGGGAGGCTGTAAAGTATGCTAAAAGACCTAGAATTCATACTTTCATTGCTACATCTGATATTCATATGAAATATAAATTGAAAATGAGTCCTGATGAAGTATTAGAAAATGCAGTAAACATGGTGAAGTATGCTAAAAAATATTGTGATGATATAGAATTTTCTGCAGAAGATGCAACTAGAAGTGATCCTGAGTTTTTAGCTAAAATATTTCAGCGTGTTATTGATGCAGGAGCAACAGTAATTAATATTCCAGATACAGTAGGGTATACAACACCTGATGAATACTATAAGTTTATAAAGAATATACGAGAGAATGTGGGAAATGTACATAAAGCGGAAATATCAGTTCATTGTCATAATGACTTAGGTATGGCGGTTGCAAACACATTAGCTGCAATAAAGGCTGGAGCTACTCAAGCTGAATGTACTGTAAATGGAATCGGTGAAAGAGCAGGAAATGCAGCTTTAGAGGAACTTGTGATGGCAATTAATACAAGGAAAGACATACTATGTGTTGAATCCAAAATAGATACAACTCAAATCATGAGATCTAGTAAGCTTTTAAGTAATATAACTGGAGTATACGTTCAACCTAATAAGGCTATTGTTGGTACGAATGCATTTGCTCATGAATCTGGAATCCATCAGCATGGAGTCATACAAGAGAGAAGTACTTATGAAATAATGACACCAGAATCTATAGGGCTTTCAGAAAATAAAATGGTTCTTGGAAAACATTCTGGACGTCATGCTTTTGAAAATAGAGTTAAAAAATTAGGATACAACTTAAATAAGGATGAAATAAACAAGGTATTTGAGCAGTTTAAGGAATTAGCTGACAAAAAGAAGGTCGTCTATGATGGTGATATAGAGGCTATTCTAAATAAAGATGCTATTGATATACCAAAGGCTTATGAATTGAAAAGGTTTGTTATTAATAGTGGAAATACAATAACATCAACTGCATCGGTTGTATTAAAAAATAAGGATGATGAAATAGAGGAAGAAGCATCAAAAGGAGATGGACCAGTAGATGCAGCATTTAAAGCTATTGAGAAAATATTGGGAATGGAGATTAGGTTAAAGGATTATTCACTACGTTCTGTAACCCAAGGCAAGGATGCATTAGGGGAGTCTATGGTTAAAATTAGCGATGGTAATAGGGTTTATACAGGCAGAGGACTTAGTACAGATATTGTTGAATCGAGTATAAATGCTTATATAAATGCAGTGAATAAAATGGTTTATGAAATAAACTAAATTAATAATTAGGGAGGAATTTTAAAATGACAAAAATGTATTATGAAAAGGATGGAAATTTAGAAATATTTGAAGGAAAGAAAGTAGCAATTATAGGATATGGAAGTCAAGGTCATGCTCATGCACTAAATCTAAAAGAAAGTGGAGTAGATGTTGTTGTTGGATTATATAAAGGAAGTAAATCTTGGGAAAAAGTTAAAGAAAATGGATTAGAAGTAATGGAAGTTGCAAATGCAGTAAAGGAAAGTAGTGTAATTATGATTTTAGTACCAGATGAAAAGCAAAAAAATATATATGAAGATCATATAAAACCTAATTTAAAAGAAGGAGATACTTTGGCTTTTGCTCATGGATTCAATATACATTTTAATCAAATAGTTCCACCAAAATATGTAGATGTATTTATGGTTGCTCCAAAAGGACCTGGTCATTTAGTAAGAAGAGTATATGAAGAAGGAGGAGGCGTTCCAGGGCTTATAGCAATATATCAAGATTATACTGGTAAAGCAAAGTATACTGCTCTTGCATATGCAAAAGGAATAGGTGCAACAAGAGCGGGGGTAATAGAAACTACTTTTAAAGAAGAAACAGAAACAGATTTATTTGGAGAGCAAGCTGTTCTGTGTGGAGGAGTAACAGAACTTATAAAAGCAGGTTTTGATACACTTGTAAAAGCAGGATATAAACCAGAAATAGCATATTTTGAATGTCTTCATGAAATGAAATTGATTGTAGATTTATTATATGAAGGTGGATTTGAGAAAATGCGCTACAGCATTAGTGATACTGCTGAATATGGTGATTATATGATTGGAAGAAGAATTATAACACAAGAAACAAGAAAAGAAATGAAAAAAGTTTTGGAAGAAATTCAAGCAGGCAAGTTTGCTAAAGACTGGATATCAGAAAATATGGTAAATAGACCTGTATTTAATGCAATAAAAGAGAGTGAATTAGAACATCCAATTGTAGAAGTTGGTAAAACATTAAGAAATATGATGAAATGGATTAATGAATAAAAAGGAGGTATTTTTATGGGAATGACTATGACACAAAAAATATTAGCAGCACATGCTGGCTTAAATGAGGTAAGTCCTGGACAGTTTATACAGGCTAAGCTTGATATGGTACTTGGAAATGATATAACAACGCCTGTTGCTATAAATGAATTTAAAAAAATTAATACAGATAGAGTATTTGATAAAAAGAAGATATCTATTGTACCTGATCATTTTGCACCAAATAAAGATATTAAAAGTGCACAACAATGTAAATGTACTCGTGAATTCGCATATGAAAAAGAGATTGAAAACTACTTTGAAATAGGTGAGATGGGTATAGAACATGCACTACTACCAGAAAAGGGGTTAGTTGTAGGTGGAGATGTTGTTATTGGAGCAGATTCACATACATGTACTTATGGAGCATTGGGAGCATTTTCTACAGGAATAGGAAGTACTGATATGGCAGCAGGAATGGCTATAGGAAAGTGTTGGTTTAAAGTTCCAGAAGCAATCAAATTTATTTTAAAAGGAAAACCACAAAAGTGGGTTAGTGGAAAAGATATAATTCTTCATATAATAGGTATGATTAAAGTAGATGGAGCTTTATACAAATCTATGGAATTTATGGGGGATGGGATAAAGTACTTATCTATGGATGATAGATTTACTATTTCGAATATGGCTATTGAAGCAGGTGCTAAAAATGGAATATTTATTGTAGATGATATTACAATTGATTATATGAAAAATCACTCTGAAAAAGAATATACAATATATACTCCTGATGAAGATGCTGAATATGAAAAAGTATATGAAATAGATTTAAGTAGTATCAGACCAACAGTTTCTTTTCCGCATATTCCAGATAACACAAGAACTATTGATGAGGTTGGAGATGTAAAAATAGATCAAGTTGTAATAGGGTCTTGCACGAATGGCAGAATAGAAGATTTAAGAGCTGCTGCAAAGGTATTAAAAGGTAAAAAGGTATATAGAGGGGTTAGAACAATAATATTTCCTGCAACTCAAAAGATATATCTAGATGCAATAAAAGAAGGATTGATAGAAATATTTATTAAAGCAGGAGCAGTAGTTAGTACTCCAACTTGTGGACCTTGCTTAGGAGGGCATATGGGAATTTTAGCAGAAGGTGAGCGATGTATAGCTACTACAAATCGAAACTTTGTGGGGAGGATGGGTCATCCTGAATCAGAAGTATACTTAGCTAGTCCAGCAGTAGCAGCAGCTTCAGCTATAATGGGTAGAATTGCAAATCCAGAAAATTTAAGATAGGGGGATATTATGAAAAAGACAGGAACGGTTTTTAAATATGGAGATAATGTAGATACTGATGTTATTATGCCAGCTAGATACTTAAATACTTCAGATCCTAAGGAGTTAGCAAAGTATTGCATGATAGATATAGATAAAGAATTTGCTAAAAAAGTAAAAAAAGATGACATAATAGTTGCAAACAAAAATTTTGGATGTGGATCTTCGAGGGAACATGCGCCTATTGCTATAAAAGCAAGTGGAGTATCTTGTGTAATAGCTAGTACTTTTGCAAGGATTTTTTATAGAAATTCTTTTAATATAGGGCTTCCTATATTAGAGTGTGAAGAAGCTGTAAATAAAATAGAGGATAGAGATGAAATAGAAGTAGATTTTAGTTTAGGTGAAATTACAAATATAACTAAAGGGGAGAAATATCAAGCTCAACCTCTTCCAAAATTTATGCAAGAAATAATATCTAAAGATGGACTTATAAATTATATAAATGAAAGATAATCTAAGGGAGGATGAAGAGTATGGATTTCAATATAGCTGTGTTAAAAGGAGATGGAATTGGTCCTGAGGTTATAAATCAAGCATTACTAGTTTTAGACAAGATAGGTAAAAAATACAATCATCAATTCGATTTTAAAGAAGCTTTGATTGGTGGTCAGGCTATTGATACAGTAGGAGAAAATCTTCCTAAGGAGACTATAGATATTTGTAAAGAAAGCGATGCTATTTTACTAGGAGCTGTTGGCGGTCCTAAATGGGATGGATTATCTGGAGAAAAAAGGCCGGAAAAAGGATTATTAAAGATTAGAAAAATATTAAATTTATATGCAAACATTCGACCTGCTATATTATTTAAAGAACTAAAAAAAGCATGTCCTTTAAAAGATGAAATCATAGGAGATGGAATTGATATTTGCGTGGTTAGAGAACTTACAGGTGGAATATATTTTGGGGAAAAGGCAACTAGAGAAGGAAAAAATGGAAAAGAAGCCTATGATGTAGAAAGTTATAATGAACAGGAGATAATAAGAATAGCAAAGACTGCATTTGAAATTGCAAGAAAGAGAAATAAAAAAGTTGTAAGTGTTGATAAAGCGAATGTATTAGAAAGTTCTAGATTATGGAGAAAAACTGTAAATGAGGTATCGAAAAAATATGAAGATGTAATTTTAGAGCATATGTATGTAGACAATGCATCTATGCAGCTTATAAAAAATCCACAACAATTTGATGTTATATTAACATCAAATATGTTTGGGGATATATTATCAGATGAGGCAAGTATGATTACAGGTTCTATAGGAATGCTTCCATCAGCTAGCTTGGGAGAAGGAAATATAGGACTTTATGAGCCGATACATGGATCAGCACCAGATATAGCGGGACAAAATAAGTCAAATCCAATAGCCACTATATTGTCAGTAGCTATGATGCTTAGGCATTCTTTTGACTTGGAAGATGAGGCAAAAGATATAGAAAATGCTGTTGTAAATGTATTAAGTAATAATTATAGAACAATTGATATAATGGATGATAAAAATAAATTGGTTACAACTAATGAAATGGGAAGTCTGATAATGGAAAAAATATAATGAAATGACACAGAAAAGTACACTTGCAATTGTGATTAAATTTCAAATGCAAGTGTACTTTTGTATTACTTTTTTCATTAGATAGTTTTTAGTATTGTAAATCTGTAATAGGTGTATTAATGCAATATTATAAGTAAAGATGGTCTTTTTTTTTTGCAAAAAAATATATATAAGTAAAGCTTTCTTTGAAAGTTGAAAGGGGGAAAGATATTGATTAATAATTTATCTAAATATATTGAAGGTGCAAATATTCCAGTCACAACTACTGATGGGAAAGTAGTCAAGAGAATATATTTTAATAATGCTGCGACAACATTAGTGTTAAGACCTGTAATGAGGAAAGTTAATGCTAATATTCCTCTCCTTGCTTATATAGATGCTCCAGGTCCTTTAGGTAAAAGAATTACTATGAAATATGAAGATGTAAGAGATGTTGTTATTAACTTTGTTGGAGCAGATGCAAGTAAAGATACAGTTATCTATACAAAAAATTCAACAGATGGAATAAATTTATTGAGTGATTTATTATATCAAGAAGCCCCTGATCAAGTAATTGTAACTACTGATATGGAGCATATGGCTAATTACTTACCATTCACAACTAGGTTTGAAACAGCAGTAGTAGGAGTTACAAAAGAAGGGGATTTAGATCTGGATGATCTTGAAAATAAGCTTAATACGTATAAAGGTAGAGTTAAATTGGTTACAGTAACAGGAGCTAGTAATGTAACTGGAATTACTCCTCCTATCTATAAAATTTCAAAGTTGGTTCATAAATATGGAGCAAAAATATTAGTTGATGCAGTTCAATTAGTTCAACATAGACCTTTTAGTATGAAGCCTCACTCTGATGATGAACATATAGATTTTGTAGTATTTAGTGCACATAAATGTTATACACCATTTGAGGGAGGGGCTTTAATAGGTCCATATGATTTTTTTTGCAAATATAAACCATACTTAGAAGGTTCAGGTATTACAAAATTTATAAGTAGTGAAAAAGTTATATATTCTAATCCACCTAAACGTTATGAAGCTGGATATCCAGATATATTTGGAATTATAGCTATGGGAGAAACGATTAAATTTCTTGAAAATGTAGGTGTTAATAATATAGCAAAATATGAAAAAATGCTGTATAGATATATGAAAAAGAAACTAAAAAGTATTCCGAACGTAATACTGTATGGACAGGATTCAGACCTTATAAATATCCCGTATATTGCTTTTAATGTTAAAGGAATATATCATACAGATGTTGCTAATTATCTTGCGTATGAGCATGGAATAGAAGTGGGAGCTGGTACAGCTGGAGCAGATATATATGTACAATCTTTACTAGGAGTTAGTCCACAAGAAGCTTATGAATTGTATGTCCAAGAAAAACCTGCAGGGATTGTAAGAGTTAGTTTAGGTATGTATAATAGTGTTGATGAAATCAATAGGTTTGTTGATGCTCTTAGAAAATTATAGAAAGGAAGATTATAATGTTTATAGTTTCACTTACGTATATTAAAGAACTTGACATAGTAGAATCTTATCTTCAAGAACATGTTGATTACTTAAAAGAACAATATGCAAAAGGATTTTTCATCGCATCAGGAAGAAAAGTTCCAAGAACTGGAGAGTAATTTTATCCCATATCAAAGATAAAGAAGCAGACCTATACAGTGTGGAGGATATATTATAAAAACAGAGAAATTACAATAAAGCCCTAAAAAGGGCTTTTTATTGTTTCTGTAATTATATTAATATTCAATACATATAGTTTATAGTATGACATTAAAATAATAAAAATGTAGAGGAGGGGAAATTGTGGAAGATACATTTTTAATAAACAGAATATACAACTCATTAAATGAAATATGTAGGGAAAATAATATAAAGAGAGTTAAGAATATAACGTTTGTAGTGGGTGAGGATAGTGATTTGAGTAAACAGAATATTTGCGATTATTTTGAGCAAAATAAAAGTGAATTGATAGGGAAATGGACTAATATAAATATGAAAATAGAGAATTTTGATAATAATATAGCTATTATACATAGTTTAGAAGGAGAAGATAAATAATAATTGAAACTATATAAAAAAAGATATATAATTAATTATATAATTTTATATTTGTAAATCTATGATTAAGATTAGTAAATATGAACTGAGTTTTAGCGATTTAGGGATGGTGAGAGCCTAATACAAATGTTTATATTGAATGGACTTAGGAGTTTGAATCTGAAATAATAGTAGGATTTGACGCAAATCCTGCGTTAGAGGATAATAAGTGGACAAATGTCAACAAGAGTGGTACCGCGGGAATAAACTCGTCTCTATATAATTTAGAGGCGAGTTCTTTTATTTTTAAGTAACTTTTTTATAATGTAGGAGGTAAATTATGAGTGATAAGAAAATAATATTTAGTGGGGCTCAACCATCTGGTAAGCTTACTTTAGGAAACTATATAGGAGCAGTCAAAAATTGGGTAGATCTTCAAGATGAATACAATTGTTATTATTGTGTAGTTGATTCTCACGCTATAACAGTTCCTCAAGAAGCAAAGAATTTAAGAAAAAATACTATTGAGGCACTTGCTCAGTACATAGCTAGTGGACTTGATCCTGAAAAAAATACTATGTTCATACAATCACATGTTAGTGCACATGCAGAGCTTGCATGGATTTTAAATACTATTACTTATATGGGTGAACTAAATAGAATGACTCAGTTTAAAGAAAAATCTCAAAAGAGTGAGGCTAACTTAAATGCAGCTTTATTCACTTATCCAGTTTTAATGGCTGCTGATATTTTACTTTATCAAACTGATATGGTTCCAGTTGGAGAAGATCAAAAACAGCATTTAGAACTTGCTAGAAATCTAGCCCAAAGGTTCAATAATAGATATAGTGATACTTTCAAAATTCCAGAGCCTTACATAGCAAAGGTTGGAGCTAGAGTTATGAGTCTTCAAGATCCGACAAAGAAAATGTCAAAATCAGATGATAATCCAAATGCGTCTATATTAATGGTGGAAGATCCTGATTCTATAGTAAGAAAGTTAAAAAGAGCTGTTACTGACTCCATTGGAGTAGTTACATACTCAGATGAACAACCTGGAATTAAAAACTTAATGAATATATACTCTAAATTATCAGGAAAATCAATACAAGAAATAGAGACTATGTACGAAGGTAAGGGATATGGACAGTTCAAAGGAGATACTGCTGAGGTTATAGTAGAATCATTAAGACCTGTAAGAGAAAAGTATAATGACTTATTAAATAATAAAGATTATTTAGAAAAAGTATATGCTGAAGGAGCTAATAAGGCAGAGCAAAGTGCTAGAAAGACATTGAGAAAAGTATATAAAAAGGTTGGACTTATTCCTAGAAAATTTATTTAATAAAATAGACTGTTGTTTTACAACAGTCTATTTTTAAATAGTATCAAATAGAGATTACATGAATTTTTTAAAAAGATTTACAAATAATACTTCATAACATGAGATTAATTTTAGTAACAATCTAAAACTTTAAAGTTTAGGATAAATAATTAAATAGGGGGAAAACTAATTGAAGGAAGATAGAATTGATAAAATAGAAAAAAAGATAGATGATTTGGCTCAAAGTCTAGATAAAAGTAGAATTAGAGAATATTCAGAAATAGTCAATAATCCCAAAAGACTTATTTACTTAAACTTCGTGGCTGGACTTGCTAAAGGATTCGGAACTGCTATAGGACTTACAATGCTTGCTGCGATAGTTGCGTATATACTGCATAGTTGGGTGAATCTTCCTTTAATAGGGCAATATATAGCCAAGCTTTTAGACATTATTGAGAACTATAGATAGGAGGAAAAAATGAACAAAAGTGATATGGAGTATTATAGACAAATTCTTTTAAAGGAAAAAGATAAGGTATCTAATTTAATAGAGGAAATTGAGGATGATACTGTAGCTGAAGATGGTTTTAAAAATTCAAGTATTAAAGATAGTACTGGAGAACTTTCTGGATATGACAATCATCCTGCTGATATGGGAACAGAAGTATTTATGAGGGAGATGGATCTAAAGCTTAAGAATGGTGAAGCTATGAGACTTTACAATATAAATAAGGCACTTGAGAAAATGGATTTAGGCTTATATGGTAAGTGTGAAGAATGTAGTGCTGATATAGATTCAGAGAGACTTGATATAATTCCTGAAACTCTTCTTTGTTCTAGTTGTTCAAAAGAACATAAAAAGGAATTTGAAACGGTAGAAGAAGATACATTCAGTAAGAGTGAATATTTTTATAGCGAATTAGTAGAAGGGCTTGAATCTACTAATAGATATGAAGGATTAGACTTAGATTACGATGAGCTTTAATTGATGCCATGGATGATATCCATGGCATTTTATGATATAATTCTACGGGTACAAAGATTATAGAGGGGGGTATTAAATTGAATATAGCATTATTTATATTCTTAGTGTTATTAGACCAAATTACAAAGTATTATGCACTCAATTTTTTATCAAAGGTAGGAAGTATACCTATTATAAATAATATATTTAATCTTACATATGTTGAAAATAGAGGGGCAGCATTTGGAATGCTTCAAAATCAAAAATGGTTCTTTGTTTTGGTAGCAATTGTGGTAGTCTCATTTATTGTATATCACTTAAGAACTAATAAAAATATTAGTAGAATATATCAAGTATCCTTAATACTTATACTAGCAGGAGCTATAGGTAATGTAATAGATAGAATAAGACTAAATTTTGTAGTGGATTTTTTTGACTTTATAGTATGGCCTGTATTTAATGTGGCTGATATGTGTGTTGTAATAGGCGGAATACTACTTTCGTATATTATAATATTTGACAAAGAGCAGAATTAGGAGGACTTTATGGAACAAGTGAATTTTGAAGTGAATGAAGAAAATGAAGGTATAAGATTGGATGTTTTTTTATCAAGTAAATTTGAGAATATGTCAAGATCATATATTCAAAAGATTATAAAAGAAGGAAATGTATTGGTAAATGACAAAAAAGAAAAACCTAGATACATAACTAAAACAAATGATAAAATAAATTTAAATATACCAGAGCCTAAAGAATTGGCGGTTGAAGCTGAAAATATAGATATAGAGATAGTTTATGAGGATGATGATTTATTAGTAGTAAACAAGCCTGCTGGCATGGTTGTTCATCCTGCGCCTGGAAATTATACTGGTACATTAGTTAATGCTATACTTTACCATTGCAAGGGTAATTTATCTTCTATAAATGGGGTTATAAGACCTGGAATAGTTCATAGAATAGACAAGGATACATCTGGCCTCTTGATGATAGCAAAGAACAATAATGCACATAATTCTTTATCAGAGCAATTAAAGGATCATAGTATAACTAGAAAATATCACATGATATGCTATGGAGTAGTAAAGGAAGACATTATGACTGTTGATGCACCTATTGCGAGACATCCAGTTGATAGACTTAAAATGGCAATAGTTGAAGGTGGAAAAAGAGCTGTAACACATTTTAAAGTATTAAAAAGATTTGATAAATATACTTATGTTGAGGCTGAACTTGAAACAGGACGAACTCATCAAATAAGAGTTCATATGCTAAGTAAAAAACATCCATTGGTCGGAGATCCTGTATATGGACCTAAAAATTCAAAATTTAAACTGAATGGACAGATGCTTCATGCTAAGACATTAGGATTTATACATCCTACTACACATGAGTATATGGAATTTAACTCAGATATTCCTGATCATTTTAGAAGAATATTAAATATACTTGACTAAAATAAGTTAAGGTGATAAAATCTAAAAAAAGTGAATAATAAACCTTTAATTACAGTACAGAGAGACTGGCAAGGATTATACATAGATTACGTTTTGTATGCGTATTATAACTTCTTGCCTTTTGGTGAGAAGTTTTTTTATTTTATGCGGAGGTGTAATTCTTGAAGGAAAAAGCTAAATTAATGGATGATAAGGCTATAGCAAGAGCTATAACTAGAATAAGTTATGAAATAATAGAAAAAAATAAAGGTATAGAAGATGTTGTTTTAGTAGGAATAAAGACAAGAGGAGTACCTCTTGCAGATAGAATAGGAAAAAAAATCAAATCTATAGAAGAAAAAGAAATTAATATAGGTAAGGTAGATATAACTTTATACAGAGATGATTTAAGTAAAGCAGATGTAGACCCTATACTTAATGGAACTGATATAGATTTTGATATAAATAATAAAAAAGTAGTTTTGATTGATGATGTATTATACACTGGTAGAACAGTGAGAGCTGCAATGGATGCAGTGATGGATATAGGTAGACCAAAATCTATACAACTAGCAGTACTTGTAGATAGAGGACACAGAGAACTTCCTATAAGAGCTGACTATGTAGGAAAGAATGTACCTACATCTAATGAAGAAATTATAAGTGTTAATTTTAATGAAGTTGATAGACAAGATCATGTTTCTATAAACGAAAAATAAATAATGTTTTGAACTTTTAAATCAGTACAGAGATGCTGATAAGGGGAGAATGTATTCTCCCTCCTTAAAAAATGAAGGAGGTATTTTTATGCAAGAAAAAGTATTAAACCCATCTATTGAAACATCTATAGTAGAAAAAAATATAGGAGTTAACGAAAATCTTAAAAAAGCTATACTAGCTATACAACATTTATTCGCAATGTTTGGAGCTACAGTATTAGTACCTATCTTAACAGGATTTGATCCATCAGTTGCTTTAATATCAGCAGGACTTGGAACTTTAATATTTCACTTAGTTACAAAAGGAATGGTTCCAGTATTTTTAGGATCAAGCTTTGCTTTCATACCTGTAATAATCACAGTTAAAGAAATATATAATGGAGATTTAGCTTATGCACAAGGTGGAATAATAGCAGCTGGAATGATATATCTAATTATGTCTTTAATAGTCAAAACAGTTGGAATTGAAAAAGTAAAAAAATATTTTCCAGCACAAGTTACAGGACCTATGATTGTTGTAATAGGACTTAATCTTATACCAGTGGCATTTGGTATGGCATCAGGAAATTTCATAGTAGCAATCGTAACTTTATCTACAGCACTTTTAATAACATTGTTTGCAAAAGGATTTATAAAGCAATTATCTATATTAATAGCTGTAGCAACAGGATATATATTATCACTTAGTTTAGGACTTATAGATATAAATATTATAAAAGAAGCTTCTTGGGTTATGGTTCCAAACTTTACACTACCTAAGTTTGATATAGGAGCAATAGCAATAATAGCACCAGTAGTATTAGCGGTATTCATGGAGCATATAGGAGATGTAACAACTAATGGAGCAGTTGTAGGCAAGGACTTCATAAAGAATCCAGGACTTAACAGAACATTAATAGGAGATGGACTTGCTACAATAGTTGGAGGATTCATAGGAGGACCTGCTAATACAACGTACGGAGAAAATACAGGAGTACTTGCAATAACTAAAAACTACGATCCATCTATACTTAGAATAACAGCTGTATTTGCCATAGCACTTGGATGTATAAGCAAAGTTGGAATATTTTTAAGAACAATACCGACACCAGTAATGGGTGGAATAAGCTTAATGCTGTTCTCTATGATAGCTATAATAGGAGTTAAGACAGTAAAAAATAGCGATATAGAATTTAAAGCATCTAATTTAATAATAATGGGATCTATACTAATCATAGGATTTGGAACAAACTATCTTCAAGGTAAAGGAATATCAATAGGAATACCAGTAACTGAAACTGTTAAAATAACAGGACTTAGCCTTGCAGCTATAGTTGGAATAGTTTTAAATAGAGTACTTAATAGAGATTAAATATAAAAAATACATTAGTAGTTGCCTAGATTTCGTACAAATGAGATTTAGGTAGCTATTTTTTTATGTGGGTAATCAAAAACTATCTACAAAAATACCGTGAATGCAACGATATTTTGAATATAACTAAGGTTTTGTCTTATTAATAATTCTAAAATTTACGAACTCCCTACGGTCAGACACGCAAATTTCTTAACGTATTATTAAACTACAAAACTCAAGTTATATTAGTCAAAATATCTAAACGCATTCACTAACATTTTCATAGATAGTTTTAATAGTAGTAGATATTATATTATAAAATTAAACCTTACCTCGATATAAAAAAATATTTATTATTATCTTTATGATATGCAAATTTTAAGAAACCTTTTCCATAGCTGAATCAGAGCTTTTAAATCTAAAAGCTAAAATTCCAGCCTTATCAGATAGATAACCTAAAATAGAACCACATAATAATCCTATAGCTGCCATTTTAAAGTCTCCGTTTAAGCCAAAGGTTATGAAGCAACCTATAAAATTACAAGGCACACAAGAAAATCTCTTGAATTTAGATTGATAAATTAATATAAATGTTGCAACTCCACATGTAAGTAGATTTGTAACCATAGGAATACCTATTAAAGAGCTTATATAGATTGTAAGACTTGCCCAGAATATACCACTTAAATTACATGAATAAGATTTTATCATTTTTTTAATGGAATCGGTTTCATCTGCTACACAAAAACTAGTCCAACCAGCAAAACCCACCCATACAAATATTCCACCTAAAGCACTTATATTAGACCAAGTAAAGGCTATAATTGCTGAAAATAAAGAACCTAAAAATAATTCACTCATAATAACCATCCTTTCTAAAGTAAATATATTAGAAAAATATATTATAACAGGAAAGTATGAATAATGTAAAGAAAATTTTGAATTAGGGGATTTATATACAATGAAGTAAAAGTGTTTATGAAAAATATATATCTTAAGGAATAAATTTTGTTATTTACGATAAAGACTTTTATACTAGAATTTCTTTTCATGTAAAACGTGGAATAATATACATATTTATACATAGATATGTTACATAGTAGGGTTTTGTGGTAAAATATATCTAAATGAATTTACTCTACTAATAATGTAGTGCATAATGTAGTATTATGCGAAGTTTTTTGTTTTTAGAAAATAATTTAGATAATTATTATGGTATAATTCGAATTGGAAATTAAAGGCGGAACACCGACATACGTGTAAAAACCAGCCACTTAAATTTGAATACATTGTAAACGCTTAATTACAGCGTTTTTTATTTCATAAAGCTTACCTTTTGAAATAGATGGATTTATACCTATTTTACGTTTCAAAACTTCAACATATCGATTTTTGAAACGTTTCAAATGTATAGTATTTGTATTGAAATGAAAAATTCAATCTATGTGGCCGGTTTTTACATATATTTCGGTGTCCCCCCCTTAGATATGTATTGCCTCAATACGATAAATTCCATAATTTTCTAGAAATATGGTATACTTTATATTATTAAAGGGTATTCCAATAAGAATAATCATTTGTTAATGGTTTTATTTGGAAAATATTTATTGCACCATATATGTACTAAAATATAAAGGAGGTATTAATTTATGAGTGATAAATTAAAAAGTAATCACCTAAGCAATAATAAACAAAACAAAGGAATAGAGATAAGCGAAAAACGTTCTATTAATAACTATAGTTTTCCTAGTAATAGTCCAAGAGTGGATGCAATAATAAAGACTACTTTAACAAGTGGGACTTCATCTTCAGGATCTAGTGGTAACAAGGATAAAAAATAAAAAATGTGTACCAAAAGTATAGATATATTTTTTGATTCTTATTCAATAGGAGCTAAAGATAGGAACAACAGAGAAATTAAAGAAATATATAAGCATGTTCGTGGATCTTGTATTGTATATACTACTACTTATAATTATATTAATGCACATATAGAACGAGTAAGAGAAGAAGATTTACCTATTTCCAAAGAAATAGAAGATTTAGTTTTAAAAATAGATTTATTAAAACCTGATAACATTGAGGAAAATAGCTATATAGCTACTTCTATATGTCAAGCTATTATTCAAGATTCGGAGAACAATACTGAAATGGCAATTTCTATTTTAGAAGATACTATTAAGAATATAAAGAAAGTACAAAATAAAAATTATATACATAGCTATTTGCCAACTATAGTTATAATAACAATTATTACTTCTGCTTTGTCATTATTCACTTATTATTATAATTGGTTTTTACATAAGAACTTTCTAAGAGAACTTATTTTTTGTGTGTCTTTTAGTACCTGTGGGACACTATTAAATCATTTAGTATCTACATATTCGTTAAATGAAAAGCCTAAAGAACATTCTTCGGGTTTTATAGGAGCTATTAATGATACTTTAAGGTCATCTCTTAATGGTGTTTTAATTTATACTTTGATAAAATCAAATATTATTCTTGGTAATTTTGGAGATACTATTGAAGCGATGTGTGTTCTTTCTTTTGTTACAGGTTTTAAAGATGAGATTATTATACGTCTTATGGAGAAATTAGCCGAAAGTATATTAAAAGATAGTTAATTTTTATAGGACTGTAATTAAATAATATCAAGAGTTTTAAATTTAATTTGCTCTTGGTCATATAAATGCTGGTATTAGCCCATATTGTAAATTTTTTATTTTTACAAAATAACCTTTCCCAAAAACTATCTTTTGGGGGTATAGCCACATAGCCATAAAGCTAAGGAGTTGCAAAGGTCACAGGAATATTGCAATATTTAATTTTTTAAGATAGAGAGTATAAGAAATAGTATTTCGGGATTTTTTATCCAT
>NZ_JBBMMD010000076.1:0-25245 GCF_037844525.1 Tepidibacter sp. Z1-5
TTAGCGCCGATGGTACTTGGGGGGCAGCCCCCTGGGAGAGTAGGACGTAGCCACGTAATCTTTTTTTATTATAATTTTTATGTTATAATAGTTCTTAAGTAGTATATCCATATAGGGGGTATAAAATATGATTTTAAAGGACTTGTTTTTTAAAGGAGTGAGCTTTCAAGAATTTTTAGAAGCGTCAGAAGATATATATAAGGAAAAAATAGAAAAAATAAAAAATTCTATAAATATGGATAAGAAATTAATGAATAAGATAAAGATTATCCAAAAAAAGATATATATATTGGCATTTGCAGAAGATTGGTGTCCTGATTGTCAAATAAACTTACCTGGAGTAAGCTTTATATGTGATTTAAATGCAAATATTAACTTAAGAATTGTATCAAGAGAAGGAAATGAAGAAGTTTTAAACAAGTATAAACTCAATGGAAAACCTAAAATACCAACATTTATAATAATGGATGAGGATTTTAATGAACTAGGAGTATTCATAGAATTACCAACTATATTAAAAGAAATTATAAATAGAGGAAATGAAGCGGAGATACTAGTTTCAAAAAGAAAATATAAAAAGGGTGAATACTCAAAAAATACAATAGATGATGTTTTAAAGATAATAGGCTTTTAAAAAGACCTATTATTTTTTTGCAAAAAATCAAATAAATTAGGGCTGCCACATGAGTCACCGCGGTAGCGAGTAGACGAATTTTTTAACGCATAAGTAATTATATGATTTTGAATTTCTAGATAACATTGATTGAAAAGCGATATTTGCAACTATTTTTGAGCAACGGAGCCTGAAAGGATCGTTGGCGACATGAGTCACCGCGGTAGCGAGTAGACGAATTTTTATATATCATACATAATAAAAACTTTAAAACATAATATTTTATATATAAGAAAATTATAATGTTTTTAATACAGTGGAAGTTAACTAAATGATATAACTTTAAAATATTATGTATTATTTTGAATTAATAGGCGAAAGCTAAAAAGAGGAAAAATTCAAAAAATATAGAATATTATAAAAAAGTGAAGGGGGATTTTTCTATGAAAACTTATGAAAGTGATAAAATAAGGAATATTGCAGTTTTAGGACATTCTGGATGTGGAAAAAGTAATTTAATAGAAGCTGTTTTATATACTAATAAACTAGTAAATAGGATAAGTAAGCCAAATGAAGAAGTAAATATGACATCCACTCTTAATTTAGTTCCTGTTGAATGGAATAATCACAAATATAATTTCTTAGACACTCCTGGATATTTTGATTTTTATGGAGAATCAATATCAGCTATTAAAGCAGCAGCAGGATCTATCATAGTAGTAGATGGAACTTGTGATATTCAAGTTGGAACAGATAAAGCTTTAGAGATAACAGATGAAAATAATACTCCAAAATTCATATTTATAAATAAAATCGATAGCCAAAAAGCTAAATACAATAAAGTATTAGAGCAATTAAGAGAAAGATATGGAAAAAAAATAGCTCCATTCCATTTGCCTATGGGAAATAATGAAGAGTTTAAAGGATTTATAAATGTAGTAGATATGTTTGCAAGAGAGTACAATGGAAAAGATTGCATTACGGTTGATATACCTGAAAATATGAAGGAAGAGATTGGTGTTATTAGAGAAATGCTACTAGAATCAGTCGCTGAAACCGATGATGAACTTCTTGATAAGTATTTTTCACAAGAGGAATTCACACAAGAAGAAATACATAAAGGATTAAGAGATGGTGTATTAAAAGGAGATATTATTCCTGTTTTGTGTGGTTCAACAAATAAGAATATAGGAATACATACTTTATTGGATATGGTTTGGGATTACATGCCATCGCCTATGGACATAGGATTAAGCAGTGATAATAAAGAATTCTCAGGAATAGTTTTTAAAACATTGGTTGACCCATTCATTGGCAAAATATCTTTACTAAAAATATGTGAAGGTGAATTAACTCCAGACACTGAAGTTTATAATATAAATAAGGAAAATAAAGAAAAAATATATCATATATATTCATTAAAAAACAAAGATCAAATCGAACTTAAAAAAGCTGTTGCAGGAGATATTGTAGTATTAAATAAGCTTTCAAACGTTCAAACGGGTGATACGTTGTCTACAAGTTCTAATACAGAACCTTTTGAAAATATAGAGTTTCCAAAACCCCAAATATATTATGCAATAAATAGCTTAAATAAGGGAGATGAAGAAAAAATAAGTAATGGACTTCATAAATTATCAGAAGAAGATCTTTCTTTTAAATGGTTTAGAAATCATGAAACAAAGCAAACTTTAATAGGAGGGCAAGGAGAGCTCCATATAAATTCTATAAAAGATAAATTGAAAGAAAAATTTGGAGTAGAAGTTGGACTCTCTGATTTAAAAGTCGCATATAGAGAAACTATAAAAGGAAAATCAGATGTTCAAGGAAAGCATAAAAAACAAAGTGGAGGTCATGGACAGTATGGAGATGTTAAGATAAAATTTGAACCATGTGAAGAAGAATTTATATTTGAGGAAGCCGTATTTGGAGGATCAGTTCCTAAGCAATATATACCTGCGGTTGAAAAGGGACTTAAAGAGTGTCTTAGTGAAGGTGCATTAGCAGGATTTCCTGTTATGAATATAAAAGCAATATTGTATGATGGATCATATCATGATGTTGACTCATCTGAGATGGCATTTAAAATAGCATCTTCAATTGCATTTAGGAAAGGAATACAAGAAGCAGAGCCTATATTACTAGAGCCTATAATGAATCTAAAAATAGTAGTTCCAGAAGATTATATGGGAGATATAATGGGAGATATAAACAAAAGAAGGGGTAGAATACTCGGAATGGAGCCTTCTTCAAGAGGAAAACAAGTTATATATGCTCAAGCACCACAAGCAGAAACTTTTAAATATGCTATAGACTTAAGATCTATGACTCAAGGAAGAGGTTTTTTTGAAATGGAATTTGATAGATATGAAGAAGTTCCATTACAATTTGCGGATAGGATAATAGAAGAAGCAAGAAATAAATAGATAAAATTTGCTTTATGCTACCTCATGGCTCATGTCGCCAACGAGTCCTACGAGCTTGTTTATCAAAATAGTTGCAAATTTAGTGATTTAGTAAAAGTAATTTATAAATTTAAATTTTTATAAATTTCCATAGAGTAAAAAAGGATGGCTTAAAAAGTCATCCTTTTATTTATTCGAAAGACTTCTCTGAATTAAGATTTCATACTTTGGAAATAATATGGATGAGTATTGATTTAGGAGGGGTTTTATGTTTGATAAGTTTACTCAAAGAGCAAGGAAATCATTAGATATAGCAGCATTAGAAGCAAGTAATATGGGACATAATTTAGTTGGAAGTGAACATATACTATTAGGTATTTTAAAAGACCGTACGAGTATATCTAGACAAGCTTTGAACAAATTTGGAGTTACTCAAGAACTAATAAAACAGCGTATACCTTTATACATACAAATAGGCAATTTAAAAGTTAAAGTAATTGGATTTAGCCCAAGAACTAAGAAAATATTTGAACTCTCATTTATGCAAGCAAAATTACTAGGACATAACTATATTGGAACAGAGCATATCCTATTAGCAATTATAAAAGAAGGTGATGGAATAGGGTGGAGGATATTATACGATTTAGGAATAAATATGAATGAGTTAAGTAAAGAAATATTAAATTCTTTAAAGGATATAAATATAATGCATCAAAACAATGAAAAATTCGATAATAAGAATATACCTACACTTAATAAATATGGAAAAGATCTTAATAAGTCATATGAAGATGGAAAGTTAGACCCTGTTATAGGAAGGGATAGAGAGATTCAAAGAGTTATACAAATAATAAGCAGGCGAACTAAGAATAATCCTGTCCTTATAGGAGATCCAGGAGTTGGTAAAACAGCTATAATAGAAGGACTAGGGGGTAAAATAGTATCAGGTGATGTACCAGAGATATTAAAAGATAAGAGAATAGTATCACTAGATTTAGTTGGTATGATAGCAGGGGCCAAATATAGAGGTGAATTTGAAGAAAGAATAAAGAATGTAATGGTTGAATTAAAAAATCATCAAAATATAATATTATTTATAGATGAGTTACATACAATAGTTGGGGCTGGGAGCTCCGAAGGGTCTATGGATGCATCTAATATTTTAAAGCCTGAACTTTCTAGAGGTGAAATACAAATAATAGGAGCAACTACTGTTGATGAATATAGAAAATATATAGAAAAGGACTCGGCTCTTGAAAGAAGATTTCAACCAGTTATGGTTGAAGAGCCGTCTATTCAAGATTCTATAAATATAATAAAAGGGCTTAGAGACAGATATGAAGCTCATCATAATGTAAAAATAACGGATGAAGCGATACATGCAGCAGTTAATTTGTCCTATAGATATGTAAATGATAGATTTTTGCCAGATAAGGCCATTGATTTAATAGATGAAGCAAGTTCTAAGGTGAGGCTTTCTAATTATGTTCCTCCTAAAGATATAAAGGACATGCAGAATAGATTAGAAATTTTAGCAAAAGAAAAGGAAGAAGCTATAAGAAATCAAGATTTTGAAAATGCTGCAAGCGTAAGAGATGAAGAAAAAGAGATAAAAGAAAGACTAGAAAAGACTCAAAAATCTTGGAAGAAAGATTCCTCAAAATCATCTGATGTAGTTGATGAAGAGGATATAGCTGATATAGTATCTTCCTGGACTAAAATACCTGTCAATAAGCTTATTCAACAAGAAAGTGAAAAACTTCTAAATCTTGAAAATATAATAAGCAATAGAGTTATAGGACAAAAAGAAGCTATAAAAGCTATATCAAAAGCTATAAGAAGGGCTAGAGTAGGTCTTAAAGACCCTAAAAAACCAATAGGTTCATTTATATTTTTAGGACCAACAGGAGTTGGTAAGACAGAACTTTCTAAAGCATTGGCTCAGGTAATGTTTTCTAGTGAGGATAGTATAATAAGGATAGATATGTCTGAATATATGGAGAAACATTCTGTATCAAAGTTAATAGGATCACCTCCTGGATATATAGGATATGAAGAAGGAGGACAACTTACAGAAAAAGTTAGAAGAAATCCTTATAGTTTAGTATTATTTGATGAAATAGAAAAAGCGCATCCAGATGTATTTAATATATTACTTCAAATATTGGATGATGGAAGGTTAAGTGATTCTAAAGGTAGAATAATTGATTTTAAAAATACTGTAATAATAATGACGTCTAATGTAGGTGCTCATAATATATATAATCAAAAGACATTGGGATTTGAAAAGCACTTAGAGAGTGAAGAAATTCAAAAAAATGAATATGAAAAAATGAAAGAAAATGTTATGAAAGAGCTTAGATTGAAATTTAAGCCAGAATTTTTAAATAGGATAGATGAGATAATAGTTTTTCATTCTCTAAATCAAGAACATATAGATGAAATAGTAAAGCTGATGATTAAAAACTTACAAGAAAGATTGAAAAGTATGGATATAAATTTAGAACTTGAAGATTGTGCAGTTAAGTTAATAGCAAAAGAAGGGTTTAATAAAGAATATGGAGCAAGACCTCTCAAAAGATCTATACAAAAACTTCTTGAGGATAATATTTCGGAGGAAATTTTAAAAGGAAATATTAATAAGGGTGATGATATAATAGTTAAAGAGAATAATTGTAAACTATTATTTGAAAAAAGAGCTTGACTTTAAGCTCTTTTTTGCATGTGAGCAAATTGTATTGTTGCAAACTTATGGATAATTTTAATAAATCAATAAAAATGTTAACTATAAAAAAATATAGCTTGTTGGATATATAATAAAGTCGGTATGATGAATCCAATTTTTTGTTTCCCAAAATATATATTTTTTGGTATTCTATAATTAGTATAAATTTAATTTATTTGAATTAATTAAATACAATGTAAAGGTGATAATATGGCTAAAATTAAGAGCAAATATGTTTGTCAATCGTGCGGATATGAAAGTGTAAGGTGGATTGGCAAATGCCCAGAATGTAATGATTGGAATACATTTGTAGAAGAAATAGAAGATAAAAAAAGTAAACATGATCTTTTTATAATAGAAAAAGAAGTTCAAAAACCTGTACCCATAAATAAACTTGAAATAAACGAACAAGAAAGGTTTTCAACGTGTATAAATGAGTTGGATAGAGTATTAGGAGGAGGCGTAGTTAAAGGATCATTAATATTAGCTGGTGGAGATCCTGGAATAGGAAAATCTACTCTTTTAATTCAAGTTGCAGAAAATGTAGCGAAAAGTGGAAAAAAAGTTTTATATGCATCAGGAGAAGAATCTATATATCAGATAAAAATGAGAGCGAAACGACTTGATATAGAGAGTGAGAATTTATATATATTCGCAGAAAATAATCTCGATATAATAGAAAAACAAATAGATAATATAAAACCCGATATGATAATTGTTGACTCTATACAAACAGTATATAGCCCTCAAATAACTTCTACGCCTGGAAGTGTTAGTCAAATAAAAGAGGGAACTTCTAGATTTATGAAAATATCTAAAAAAGTGGGTATATCAACTTTTATAGTTGGGCATGTAACAAAGGAAGGATCACTTGCTGGACCTAAAATACTTGAGCATATGGTTGATGCTGTTCTTTACTTCGAAGGAGAACGATATAATACATATAGAATGATTAGAGCTGTTAAAAACCGATTTGGCTCTACTAATGAACTAGGAGTATTTGAGATGAGAGATAAGGGACTTATAGAAGTTGAAAATCCTTCAAAAATACTTATATCGGAAAAACCAAAAGGAGTATCAGGCTCGGTAATTGTTGCTACTATAGAAGGTACAAGACCTATGCTAGTAGAACTTCAAGCTCTTGTTTGTCCAACTAATTTTGGTATACCAAAAAGGGCTGCAACTGGAGTTGATTATAATAGAGTTTCTCTTCTTATGGCAGTTCTTGAAAAAAGAGCAGGTATGCAAATACAAAATCAAGATATTTATATAAATGTTGTTGGAGGAATAAAACTTAATGAACCAGCTATTGACCTAGGAATAGTTATATCTATAGCGTCTAGTTTTAGAAATATAGAAATAAATGAAAAAACTGTTGCTATTGGAGAAGTAGGTTTAACAGGAGAAATAAGAGGTGTAAGTTTTATAGAAAAAAGAATAGCAGAATGTAAAAAATTGGGCTTTAATAGAGTGATAGTTCCTAAAAGTAATTTAAAAGGATTGGAAAATATGGACGACATTAAGATTGTAGGTGTAGAAAATATAAGAGAGGCGTTAGACTTTGTACTAGGAGGGTAAATATAAATGAAAGAAAGCTTTACAAAAGATATAGAACAATTAAATTGCTTGAAGATGATAGCACCAGGAACACCTCTTAGAGAAGGTCTTGAGAATGTTCTAAGAGCAAAAACTGGAGCATTGATTGTAATAGGAAATAGCGAAGAAATAATGAAAATAGTTGATGGTGGATTTAATATAAATTCGGAGTTTTCACCTGCATATTTGTATGAACTTGCAAAAATGGATGGTGCAATAATAGTAACTAGTGATGGAAAGAAGATTCTTTATGCAAATACTCAATTAATACCAAATCCATTAATACCTTCATCAGAGACCGGAATAAGGCATAGAACGGCAGAAAGAGTGGCAAGACAAACTACTGAGATGGTTATATCTATATCTCAAAGAAGAAATATAATAACTTTGTATAGAGGCTATAGCAAATATGTTATACAAGAAACATCAAAAATATTAACAAAGGCAAATCAAGCTATTCAAACTCTTGAAAAGTACAAATCTGTACTAGATCAGGCTATGATCAATCTAAGTGCTTTAGAATTTGAGGATTTGGTAACTCTTTATGATGTTGCAACAGTTGTTCAAAGAACTGAAATGGTTATGAGAGTAGTTACAGAAATAGAACATTATATAATAGAACTTGGAAATGAAGGAATATTAGTTAGTATGCAATTAGAAGAATTAATAGGAAATGTAAAAGAAGATGCAGAAATGGTATTTAAGGATTATAATATAATTAAAGATAGAGATTATTCACATTTTAAAAAATCTATTAGAAATTTCTCATCGGAGGATTTGCTTGAACTTAATAATATAGTAAGACTTTTGGGTTATACTGCTAGTAATATAGACAATATAGAATATACAGTTTATCCAAGGGGATGGAGAATTCTTAGAAAAATATATAGATTACCTAATAGCGTAGTTGAAAATTTAACTTACCATTTCCATAACTTCCAGTCTATACTAAAAGCAACTATTGAAGAACTTGATGATGTAGAAGGTATTGGAGAAATAAGAGCTAGATACATAAGAGATGGATTGAGAAGAATCCAAGAACAAGTATTACTTGATAGACATATTTAAAAATTTATAAATCAAAACTTAATTCAGATGAAGTTTTTAATCCAACTGAATTTTATTTTCTATAAGGAAATTATAGGATTTTGCAAATGTAGATAAGATCGATTGAATATCTACATTTGCAATTGTTTTTGATCAACAAAGTCAGTAGAACTCATTGGGGATATGAGCCACGTGCGTTATTATGAAGCGAATTTTTAAATATAAATGTATTACTTTAAAGTAGGTTGTATATTCCTAGAGTTTGAAGCTTATCGTTTTCTTTTTTAAAAACATCTTCTAAATTTATATTTAGGCAATTGCAGATAGCTTCTATATAGAAAAGATGATTTCCTAGTTCTTCTTCTATTTTTTCTTTACAGTTATCACACAAATTACCCATTATGTGGTTATTCATATAATTAGAGAGCTCATTAAATGCTATATCTTTTGGAGGATTCTGTTTTTTGCCTGATATTTCAATACAACCACAGTTCGTAACAGATTTTATTATGGCTCTATTTGTTTTGGAATTACTTTCTTCAAGCTTAGTTATTATATCTAAAATACTCTTATGTCTTATCAATGAATTACTTACTGAATTTTCAAATTTATTAAAATCAAATTCACTCATTTTAAAATCACCTCATAATAATTATAATAAGAAAACGATTGCAGGTCAATTGTATAATTTTTTTCATAATAGGTAATAATAGAACATTTAAATACAAAATATAATTGACATACTATAATTTAATGTGATAAAATAAATGTTTTGGTTTGACTATTTAAAACGATTAGTATATACTATAATAGATTATTATTTTGAAGGGAGAAATTTTATGTTTAATATAGGTGACAAAATAGTTTATCCTAATTACGGAGCAGGGATAATAAATTCTATAGAGGAAAAAGAAGTATTAGGAGAGAAAAAACAGTATTATATTTTAAATATGGTCATATCTGAAGTTGAGATAATGATACCTATTGATAATATTAATAAACTAGGAATAAGACATATTATAGGTAATGACAAAGTAGAAGAGTTAATGAATATAATTAAAGATGAAAAAGGGGATATGGATCAAAAGTGGAATAAAAGATTTAGAGATAATATGGATAAAATAAAAACTGGAGATATATATGAAATAGCTGTTGTTGTTAGAAATTTAATGATACAAGACAATCAAAAGGGACTTTCAACAGGAGAAAAGAAAATGTTAAATGATGCTAAAGATATGTTGATTAGTGAATTGACATTAGTTCTTAATGATACTTCTGAAAATGTAAAGGAATTAATAGAAAGTAATATAAACTTGGATTAAAAAATAAAATATAGACGATACTTTCAATAGGAGGTGAAATAGTGATAAATAAAATTATAAAAGGGATTATGTCTTTAATAGGTATAACTATTGGGATTGGAACTTATTTTTCTGTAGTTGAAGCTTTTCCAAATCTATTACCGGCATCTGAAGTGTATACAATTTTAGGATCTATGGCGTCTGGTCTTATAATGGGATTTATCTTTTTCTTAATTGCTCCATGGCTTATAGAAGAGGGCAAGAATATAGCTAATTTTGTTGAAAAAGAATTATCAAAAGTACCACCAATAGAGATATTAATAGGCTCAATCGGTCTTATAATTGGATTATTTATAGCATATTTGGTTAGTAATTTATTACTTCAGATACCTGTCCCTATACTTGGAACAGTTCTTTCTGTCCTTGTTTATATTCTGATGGGTTATATAGGAATAAAAATATCCGTAAGATACAAGGATGATCTGTTCAACATAACATCTATTATTAGGATACCGAATACTAAAGAAAAGTCTAGCAATAAGAAAGAATTAAAAGACAAACCTAAAATATTAGATACTAGTGTAATAATAGATGGTAGAATAGCAGATATATCTAAGACTGGATTTATAGAAGGAAAAATAGTTATACCTGAATTTGTATTAAAAGAACTTCAGCATATAGCTGATTCATCAGATGACTTGAAAAGAGTAAGAGGTAGAAGGGGACTTGATATTTTAAATAAGATACAGAAAGAGCTTGATATTGAGGTTGAAATAACAGACAAAGATTTTGAAGATGTTCCAGAAGTAGATATCAAACTTCTGAAATTAGCACAATTTATAGGTGGAAAAGTTGTCACTAATGATTTTAATTTAAATAAAGTAGCCCAATTTCAAGGTGTTGAAGTATTGAATATAAATGAACTGGCAAATGCTGTGAAGCCAGTTGTTATACCAGGGGAAGAAATGATAGTTCAAGTTATAAAAGAAGGAAAAGAATCGGGTCAAGGAGTAGCTTACCTAGATGATGGAACAATGATTGTAGTAGATGGAGGCAGAAAGTATATAGGAGAGACTATAGATGTTTTAGTAACATCTGTTCTTCAAACTGCAGCAGGTAGAATGATATTTGGAAAACCAAAAACAGCAACAGAAAAATCATCATAAATGAAAAGACTTTGCCAATGGCAGAGTCTTTTTTGATTAAAATGAAACTTATAAAGTAGATTATTTAACTGACAAAAAACCAAAAAATAAAATATATTTAAAAGCTAAGTATACTCATACTATTACGGATTGGGAAGAAAATAAAGAAAATGGAAAAGAAAATATTATAGGTATTAGAGTTTCGTATAATTTAGATAGATACTTTGTTGAGGAAAATACAGGATCTGATTTTGAAAAAAAGGCGAGAGAAGGAAATCTAAAGGCTAAGGTTTATAATGGAATAGTCTATTAATAGATGTATTTTAAATTCTATAGTATAATCTAATTTAGAGGTGATTTAATGAATAGTGCAGTTATAGTTGCTGCTGGTACAGGTAAGAGGATGAAATCTAATATAAACAAGCAGTATATAAAATTAAGAGATAAAGAAGTAGTGGCTCATACAATTGAAGCTTTTGATAAAAACGATAATATAGACGAAATAGTTGTTGTTATACGAGAAGATGAAGAAGAGTTTTTCGTGGAACATATACTTAATAAGTATAATTTCGACAAAAGCATAAAAATAGCTTATGGAGGAAATGAAAGACAAGACTCTGTTTATAATGGTCTTAAAAAGGTAAGCAAAGAATGTAATATAGTACTAATACACGATGGTGCAAGACCATTTGTAAGTAAAGCTATTATAAACAATTCTATTGAAGAAGCGATAGAGAATAAAGCGGTTGTAGTAGGAGTGCCTGTTAAGGATACTATTAAGGTATTGGATGATAATAATATAATAACTAATACACCTAATAGAAAGTATGTATGGGCAGTTCAAACTCCTCAAAGCTTTGACTATGAACTTTTAATCAAGTCATATGAGAATGCATTTAAGAACCACTTTTATGGAACTGATGATGCTATGTTGGTTGAAAATATGGGCTATAATGTAAAGATGATAATGGGATCGTATGAAAATATAAAGATGACTACAAGAGAAGATTTGAATTTTGGAGAGCAAATACTTAAAAATAGAGAGTAGGAGGATTTTATGATAAGAGTTGGAATAGGATATGATGTACATAAGTTAGTGAAAGATAGAGACCTTATTATAGGTGGGGTTAAAATTGATCATGATAAGGGCCTTTTAGGTCATTCTGATGCAGATGTACTTACACATGCGATAATGGATAGTATACTTGGAGCCATGGCTCTTAAAGATATAGGAAAGCACTTTCCAGACACTGACCCTAAATACAAAGGGGCAGATAGTATTAAATTGTTAGAATATGTAGGAAATCTTGTGAATAATAGAGGCTATAAAGTTAATAATATAGACAGTACAATAATAGCTCAAGCTCCAAAGATGGCTCCTCATATAGATACTATGAGAGAAAAAATATCAAAAGCATTAAATATAGGTATAGAGTCAGTGAATGTAAAAGCTACAACTGAAGAGGGATTAGGTTTTACAGGAACAAAAAAAGGAATATCTTCTCAAGCTATATGTTCATTAATATTGGTTGACAAAAAATAAATTATAATATAGAATTAGTAATTAAAATTTATAATAATTTACAGACACAGAAAGAGAATAGTAGATAATCTATCTTCACAGAGAAAAAGCCATTGGTGAGAGGTTTTTAAGAAAAGTTTATTGAACCAGCTCTGGAGTTTAAGAACGTTAAAAAGTTCTTACGGCAGGACCGTTAAATCCTATTAAGAGAGCAATATTTTATTATTGCTAACTAGAGTGGTACCGCGGAAGATAAGCTTTTCGTCTCTAATAATAGAGATGAAAGGTTTTTTTTAATTTTAAGGAGGAATAAAAATGAGTAAGAAAAATAAACAATTTGTTGAAGAAATAACTCCGATGGAAGTTGATTTTCCACAATGGTATACAGACGTAATATTAAAGACAGACCTTGTAGATTATTCTCCTGTAAAGGGATTCATGGTAATAAAACCATATGGATACGGATTATGGGAGAACATTCAAGGATTTGCAGATAGAAGATTTAAAGAGACTGGACATAAAAACTGCTACTTCCCATTACTTATACCAGAAAGTTTATTAACAAAAGAAGCAGAGCACGTTGAAGGATTTGCTCCAGAAGTTGCATGGGTAACTCATGGAGGACACAACGAACTTGCTGAAAGACTTTGTGTTAGACCTACATCAGAGACTATAATATGTTCTATGTATTCTAAATGGTTAAAATCTTACAGAGACCTACCATACCTTTATAACCAATGGTGTTCTGTTGTAAGATGGGAAAAAACAACTAGACCTTTCTTAAGAACTTCAGAATTCTTGTGGCAAGAAGGACATACACTACATGAAACAGCTGAAGAAGCAAAAGCTGAAACTCTTCAAATGCTTGGTATATACAAAGAAGTAGCAGAAGATTTACTTGCTATGCCTGTTGTATGTGGACAAAAGAGTGAGAATGAAAAATTTGCAGGTGCAGATAGCACGTATACAATAGAAGCTTTAATGCATGATGGTAAAGCACTACAATCAGGAACAAGTCATTTCTTAGGTCAGCATTTTACTAAGGCATTTGAAATACAATTCTCTGATAGAGATGGAAATTTAGCTAATCCATATCATACTTCTTGGGGAATATCTACAAGACTTATAGGTGGACTTATAATGGTTCATGGAGATAATAGAGGTTTAGTACTTCCACCAAGAGTTGCACCTATACAAGTTGCTATAGTTCCAATAGCAGCACATAAAGGAAATGTTATGGAAGTTGTAGATTCAATATACGATGAACTTAAAGGATCTATAAGAGTTGAAGTTGATGATAGACCTAATTATTCTCCAGGCTGGAAATTCAATGAGTGGGAAATGAAGGGTGTTCCTGCAAGACTAGAAATAGGACCTAAAGATATAGAAAATAATCAAGTTACTATCTTTAGAAGAGATACTCTTGAGAAAACTCAAATACCAATGGAAAACTTAAAAGAAACTATAGAAAATCTATTAGACGATATTCATGATGGATTATATAATAAAGCATTAAAGCTTAGAGAAGAAAAGACATATGTAGCTAAAAATATGGATGAATTCAAGAAAACAATAGAAGAAACTCCAGGATTTATAAAGGCTATGTGGTGTGGGGACACAGAATGTGAACTTAAAGTAAAAGAAGAAACAGGAGCAACTATAAGATGTATTCCTTTTGAGCAAGAAAATCTAGGAGACACTTGTGTATGCTGTGGTAAAAAAGCAGAAAAAATGGCTTACTTTGCAAAAGCTTATTAAACGAAAAACGCATTATGCTCAGCATAATGCGTTTTTTAATAAAGAAATTATACAAATTTCAATTTGTAGATAATATCGATGAAAGAACTGAAATAGCAACTATTTTTAAGCAATGGAGTCGTGAGACTTATTGGCTTCATGATTCATGCGTTAGCATGAAGCAAATTCTTTTAGTTTATATCCATTAGATTCTAACCAATCAATTGAATCTTCGAATGCATTTATTCCACTAAAAAAGGAATAGTTTAAACCTGCTTTCTTACAGGTCTCGTGCATTTGAGCATTGGTTATTGGATTATCAGAAATTATAGCGCAATGGGTATAACCATTCTCCACTGAGAGTTCTAAGAATTCTATTAAATATTTATAAATAGAAGATACTTGATATTCACTTAAGTTACAAAGTTTAGCCCAAGGTTTATTACCAAAAGTATCAAAAACCATATTATAATCATCTGAAAATCTCTTAAAATCTTCACTTGTCCAAACTCCTGTATTTTTTTCATATACTATTCTATTTCTTTGATCAACTAATATAGTATACATACCCTTTGAATCTACTATTTCCACATTCAAATCTCCTTTTTATGTCAATGTATTTAACCTATATTACATATATTAAACGATATATTACAGAAATCCTTCTTTGGAAAAAAATATATATAAATTGAGTTTAATTTTTAAAATATGATATTAAAGTTCGGAAATTTTGATAATATTATATATAAAGTGAAACTTAATTCAGATGGAGTTTTCACTTTAACTGAATTTTTAGTTAAGCTAATCCAGAAGCTGATAAGTTATTAGCTCCAGACTTAAGAGGATGGAGTTTTAGAACTTTTAGCGTTCGGATAAACTAAAGGGGGTATTAATGTGAAGCTAAGCTCTATATATTTAAAGACATATAAAGACTGCTTTATTGAATTTAACAATGAAAGTTCTAAATTATTACATAGATCAGGACTCGTTAAATACGTTGACAGTGGAAGTTACTGCTATACAGGTCTAGGGAATATGTTTTTAGATAGTATAACAAAGAATATATTAGATAACTTCAAAGACACTATACTAATAAAAGCAAATGGGGATAAAGAAGAAATATTAAATTCATATATGAATGAATTAAAATCATATAAGAATATACCTCTTAATCTTGCTTATTTTACACTTAATAAAAATAAAAAATCTAGACTTAAAGACGGTTTATTAAACCCTAAAAAAGAAAATACGATAAAGATTATGAGTATAACAGGAGAAAATGATATAGATACAACTATAAACAATCAAATAATCAGTATAGATAAATTAATAGAAGAGTTAAATATAAAATACACTAAATTGAGTAATGGTAAAAATAAATATAAATACTTCTACAATACAACTTATCCACTAAGAGAAGTGTTTTTATGTGGGAAATGTGGATATGGAGACTTAAAAGAAGAAATGAAATCATATTCTGAAAAAGAGTTATCCACACAGGAACTTGAAGAAATGAAATTTATACATACTCCAAATATTAAGACTATAGATGAATTAGAATTGTCTCTAAATATTTCATCTAAAAAACTTATAAAAACAATACTGCTTAATATAAAGGGAAAAATTGTAGCAGTTTTATTAAGAGGAGATAGAAGCATAAACAACTTATTAGTAGCAAAACATTTTGGTATAAAAGAAAAAGATATAAAGATGGCAAGTGAAGAAGAAGTAAAAGCTTCAACAGGTGCTGAAGTTGGATTTGCAGGACCTATAGGAATAAAAGTTGATACTATACTTTGCGATGAAGAAGTTATTCATATAAAAAATGGAGTTGTAGGAGCTAATAAAACAGATTATCACATTCAAAATGTAAATTACAAAAGAGACTTTGATATAGAATTTATAGGCAATTTCAAATTAGCTAATATAGAAGATAGGTGTTTTAGCTGTGGTGGAGAAATAAAGTCATTTAGTGGGATAAATTTTGTAGATATAGATACAATAAAAACAGAGTTTAAATATCTAAATTCAAATTCTAGAGAGGAAAAAATATATATAGTTGAAACTAAATTATACATAGATAGGTTATTTTCAATAATAGTTGAAGAAAATAAAGATGAATTGGGTATAATATGGCCAAAGAATATAAGCCCTTTTGATTATCATATTATAATAGGAAATATAAAAAAAGAAAAAGAATATAATACTGGTTTATCTATTTATGAAAGTTTGATAAATAAAGGGTATAATGTATTACTAGATGATAGAAAAGAAAGAATGGGATTTAAATTTAAGGACTGTGAATTGATAGGCATACCAAAAACCATAGTAATAGGTAAAGATGTTGAAAATAATAGGGTTGAAATAAGAAATAGAGTAACTAAAGAATCTGAAAATATAGACATAACTCAGCTTATATAATATAATCATATAGAAAATTTACATTAGGAGGGTTTTTAATGAGTGTAAAAGTTAGATTTGCACCAAGTCCAACGGGATTTGTTCATATTGGTAGTTTAAGGACAGCTTTATATAATTACTTATTCGCAAAAAAAATGGGTGGAACATACCTTTTAAGAGTTGAAGACACAGATCAAAGTAGATTAGTTGAAGGTGCTATAGAAGGAATGTTAAAAGCTATGGACTGGGCTGGAGTTAATCATACAGAAGGTGTAGTTCTTGATGAAAATGGAAACATAACTGAAGTAGGGGAAAATGGACCGTATGTTCAATCTAAAAGACTTCATATATACAAAGAATATATAAAACAGCTTTTAGACAATGGACATGCATATTACTGCTTTTGTTCAAAAGAAAGACTTGATAAGGTTAGAGAGATACAAAAATCTGAAGGAAAAATTCCTAAATATGATGGTATTTGTAGAGGATTATCAAAAGAAGAAGTTGAAGCGAAAATTGCAGCTGGAGAAAAATATGTTATAAGACTTAAGCTTCCAGCTAATAAAGAAATAAAGTTTAATGACATAGTAAGAGGACTTGTAACTATAAATACAGATGACTTAGATGATCAAGTATTAATGAAATCAGATGGATTCCCTACATATCATTTTGCTGTTATAGTAGATGATCACTTAATGGGTATAACTCATGTTATAAGAGGAGAAGAGTGGTTACCATCAACTCCAAAGCACGTATACATGTATGAAGCATTTGGATGGGAAGCTCCAACGTTTGTTCATCTTCCTAATATATTAAATTCAGAGAGAAAAAAATTAAGTAAGAGACACGGAGATGTTGCAGTTGAAGACTTTAGAAAAAAAGGATATTTACCAGAAGGTCTTGTAAACTATGTATCGCTAGTTGGATGGTCTCCAGAAGACAATAATGAAATATTTAGCATGAAAGAACTTGAAGAAGCATTCTCTTTAGAAAGAGTTTCAAAGAGCGGTGGAGTATTTGATACTGACAAGTTAAACTGGGTAAACGCACACTATATAAAGGCCGCAGATAATGCGGTTATAGCTGACCTTGCTATACCGTTCTTGATAGAAGCTGGATTTA
This sequence comes from Tepidibacter sp. Z1-5, assembly GCF_037844525.1. Classification (NCBI taxonomy): domain Bacteria; kingdom Bacillati; phylum Bacillota; class Clostridia; order Peptostreptococcales; family Peptostreptococcaceae; genus Tepidibacter; species Tepidibacter sp. Z1-5. Next base: position 17,614 of record NZ_JBBMMD010000076.1, read on the forward strand.
TAACAGAACAAGAAGCTAAAGAAAGATACGATTGGATAAAATCGATGGTAGGAGTGGTAAAGGAAAGTTTATCTTACGTAAAAGAAATTACAACTAAGGTTGATATCTTCTTTAAAGATGAATTAGAGCTTGAAGATGATGAATGTAGAGAATTTTTAAAGTTAGAGCATATACCTACTTTAATAGACTTATTAGAAGAAAAAGTTACAGATGCTGATGAAATAAACGAAGAATTTATAAAAGCTATGTTTAAACAGATTCAAAAAGAACATGGAATTAAAGGTAAAAACTTATTTATGGGAACTAGAGTATTATTAACAGGACAAATGCATGGACCTGAAATGCCTTTAGTATTAACATTACTTGGGAAAGAAAAAATACTTAACAGAATAAATTATGTAAAAAAGAACATAATATAAATTAGAAAGTCCTATGTTATCTTTAGATAACATAGGACTTTTATATTTTATATTATATTATTTTTAAATTGTGGATAACATTGATAGAAGAACTACACTTGCAACTATTTTAAGCAACGGAGCCTGTAGGGATCGTTGGAGATATGAGTTAGTGCGTAGCGACTAGATGAATTTTATCATTTTGATATTGACAAGGATAAATTATAATTATATTATTTAATAAAATATTCCGACAAAAATAGTAGGAATTAAGGAGGGATTTTTATGATATACAATAATATAGGTGAACTTATAGGTAATACTCCTCTTGTAAAGCTTAATAAATTAGTTAATGAGGATATGGGGAATGTTTATGTTAAGCTTGAATATTTTAATCCAGGGGGATCTATTAAAGATAGAATAGCACTTAATATGATAGAAGAAATGGAAAGGAAAGGACAATTGAAACCTGGATATACTATAGTTGAACCAACTAGTGGTAATACGGGTATAGGAATTGCCATGGTAGGGGCATATAAAGGATATAAAGTTAATTTAGTTATGCCAGACACAATGAGTATAGAGAGAAGAAAAATATTAAAAGCATATGGAGCTGAAATTGTACTTACAGAGGGATCAAAGGGAATGAAGGGTGCAATAGATAAAGCTAATGAACTTGCTAATGAAAATGATGATTATGTAATTCTTAGTCAGTTTGAAAATATGGATAACCCTGATATGCATAGAAAAACAACAGCTATTGAAATCATTAAAGATTTAGATTCTAATATAGATGCATTTGTATCAGGAGTTGGAACTGGTGGAACTATAACTGGTATTGGTGAAGTTTTAAAAGAAAATATATCTAATGTTAAAGTTTATGCAGTAGAGCCTAAGGATTCTCCTGTTTTATCTGGAGGAAGTCCTGGACCTCATAAAATCCAAGGAATAGGAGCTGGATTTGTTCCTAAAGTGTTAAATACAGATATAATAGATGAAGTTATAACTGTTTCAACTGAAGAATCTTATAATATATCAAGAGAACTTGCTAAAAAAGAAGGTATATTTGTAGGAATATCTTGTGGAGCCGCTGTATTTGGGGCTATTGAAGTAGCTAAAAAACTAGGAAAAGGAAAAAATATAGTTGTAATAGCTCCTGACACTGGAGAAAGATATTTGAGTGTAGAAAATTTATATTAAAAACAATATAGTAGTGACCCCTCGGAAAAAAAATCAAAAATAATGAAGGTATTTTTTGGAAAACATATAATATTATAAATAATGAGATTGTGTATAAGTGTGTGAATAATATGTGCATAGCATGTGTATAATATTAATAGTTGTGTATAACTACTGTTTTTATAGGGGGGTATAATGATGAGCAAAGAAGTTGAGGTAATTAGGTTAGAATTAAAATCTCTTTGTCAAGAATTTATGGACACATTAAATAAAATGAAAGATCAAAATATAATATCTGAAGAAGAATATAATGAATATTCTTCTAAAAAAATAGAATTTTTAGAAGATTAATTCAAAAAAGCCCTGAATTTATAATTCAGGGCTTTTGATTTTTGTATAGATATGATATATTTATCATATTGATATATCATATTGATAAATACGTAATGAGTTATATATTTACTAGGTATTATTAAGGAGGAATTAATATGGAAGCTATAATTAGAGAAATAAATGTTATAAAAGAAAAGGATCCATCAGCTAGAGGGACATTGGAGGTTATACTTAATTATCCAGGATTTCATGCGATTTTAATTCATAGATGTTCACATTTTTTATATAATAAGAAATTTTATGTTACAGCTAGAATAATATCTACTATAAGCAGGTTCTTAACTGGAATAGAAATACATCCTGGAGCTAAAATAGGAAAAGGACTTTTTATAGATCATGGAATGGGTATAGTAATAGGGGAAACTGCAGAAGTAGGAGATAATGTTACTATTTTTCATGGATCAACTTTAGGCGGTACAGGAAAAGATACAGGAAAAAGGCATCCAACTGTGGGGAATAATGTTATAATATCAGCAGGAGCAAAAATATTAGGTCCTATAAAAATAGGCGATAATTCTAAAATTGGAGCTAATGCAGTGGTATTAAAAGAGGTTCCTAAAGATTGTACAGTTGTAGGAATACCAGGTAAAATAGTAAAAAGAAATGGGATTAGAGTAGATGAAAAATTATAAAGAGGTGGTAAAATGAAGTTATATAATACTTTAACTAGAAAAAAAGAAGAATTCATTCCTTTAGAAGAAGGTAAAGTAAAGATGTATACATGTGGACCTACAGTATACAACTACTTTCATATAGGAAATGCAAGACCTTTTATAATATTTGACACTTTAAGAAGATATCTTGAATATAGAGGATATGATGTAACTTACGTACAAAACTTCACAGATGTCGATGATAAGATAATAAACAAAGCTAACGAAGAGGGCATAACTCCCCTTCAAGTAGCAGACAAATATATAAAAGAATATTTTACAGATGCAGATGGGCTTGGAATAAAGAGAGCTTCTGTTCATCCGAGAGTTACTGATAATATAGAACAAATAATAGAATTTGTTAAAGATTTAGAAGATAAGGGATATGCATATTCAGTAAATGGAGATGTATACTTTGATACTAAAAAGTTTGAGGGATACGGAAAATTATCAAAACAAAATATAGAAGATTTAGAAGCTGGAGCTAGAATAGAAGTTAATGATAATAAGAAAAGTCCAATGGATTTCGTTCTTTGGAAGAGTAAGAAAGAAGGAGAACCTGGATGGAGCAGTCCTTGGGGCGAAGGAAGACCTGGTTGGCATATAGAGTGTTCTGTAATGTCTAGAAGATATTTAGGTGACACTATAGATATTCATGCAGGAGGTCAAGATTTAACATTCCCTCATCATGAAAATGAAATAGCTCAAACAGAGGCTAGAACTGGTAAAAAGTTTGCTAATTATTGGATACATAATGGATATATAAATATAAATGACGAGAAAATGTCTAAGTCTAAAGGTAATTTCTTTACAGTTAGGGATATATCTGAAAAGTATGATTTAGATGTAGTAAGATTCTTCTTGCTAAGTGCACATTATAAAAATCCAGTGAATTTTAGTGATGAGATGTTAAAACAGGCAGGAGCAGGTCTGGAAAGATTGTATAATGCTAAGAGTAATCTAGAGTTTTTAAAAGAAAAGTTAGATGGAAGTATTACTGATAAAGAAAAATCTCTTGTTGAAGAATTAGATACTTTTAAAACTAGATTTATAGAAAGTATGGATGATGATATAAATACAGCAGATGCTATAAGTGTAATATTTGAACTTGCTAGATTTATAAATACTAATATAGATGATAAGGCTTCTTTAGAGTTTGCTAATGAATGTTATAATTTATTTAAAGAGCTTACAGGTGTTTTAAATATAGCTAATAAATCAAATGACAATAGCATAGATGAAGAAATAGAAAAGCTTATAGAGCAAAGAACACAAGCTAAGAAGAATAAGGAATATGAATTAGCTGACGACATAAGACAAAAGTTACTGGATATGGGAATAGCTATAGAGGACACAAGACAAGGCGTAAAATGGAGAAGAGTTTAATATGGAAAAAATGAAAGCTAGAAATATGTCACCTGTAGTACTTGCGTATATGGGTGATACAGTATATGAATCTTTTGTAAGAGAATATTTGATTAATAAAAACAATATATGTAGAGTTAATGATCTTCATAAAAATGCAGTTAAGTTTGTAAAGGCAAAATCACAAGCTAAAGCGGTACTTTCCTTAGAAGAAGAGTTAAGTGATGAGGAAAACTATATCGTAAAAAGAGGTAGAAATCAGAAATCAAATAAGGTTCCAAAAAATGCAGATACAACGGAGTATAGATATGCTACTGGATTTGAAGCTTTGGTTGGATATTTACATTTGATTAAAGAGCAAGATAGAGTTAATTATATAATGAGTAAGGCTATAGAAATTATAGAAGGTGAAATTTAGTATTTTAACAATACAATATTAGCACTTAAGCCAAAATAAAGCTTATTAAAATATCGCTAAGATTTTAATAAGCTTTATTTTTAAGTGTGATTATTAAATTTTAATTTCCAATGTCAAACTGTATAATGATATAATATTAAGATAATATTAAAATTCAAAGGGGGATTTTTTGTGAAGGTAAAATTAATAGAGTATACACCAAATCCAGAAAAAGTAATATCTATGGCAGCAAAGCTTTGTTATTCATCTGTTGGGGTTGACGAGATAGAAAAGGATTTAACAGATGAAAAGGTAGATAAATTTTTAAATATGCTTATAAATATAGGCCACGAATCTCCTATTGAGCATGTTAATTTTACTTTTGCCGTTGAGGGAATATCTAGAAGTTGTTCTCACCAAATTGTAAGACATCGTATAGCTTCTTTTTCACAACAAAGTCAAAGATATGTAACTCTTGGAAGTTTTGATTACATAATACCACCAGAAATTGAAAGTATACCTGAAGCTAAAAAAATATTTATAGAGTCTATGGAAAAAGATCAAAAGGCATATGATGAACTTGTCGATATTTTATTTAATAAACATTTTAATAATTTCATTGAAGATGGAAAAACTGAAAAAGAAGCTAAATTATTAGCTCAAAAAAAATCGATAGAGGATGCAAGATATGTATTTCCTAATGCATGTGAAACAAAAATGGTATTTACTATGAACGCTAGAAGTTTATTTAATTTCTTTAAACATAGATGCTGTGAAAGAGCTCAATGGGAAATAAGAGAGATGGCTACATTGATGCTTAAGCAAGCAAGACAAGCAGCTCCTATTATATTTAAAAATATTGGGCCTAATTGCATAGCAGGATCTTGTCCTGAAGGAAAGATGAGTTGCGGCAAGATGAGTGAAATAAGACAAAAATTCGAACAGTTATAAGAGGTGATTATATGATACAAATAGAAGGAAGAAATCCTATAATAGAAGCTTTAAGAAGTGATAGAAATATAGAAAAAATAATGATAGCAAAAGGAACAACTGAAGGGTCGATAAAGAAAATTATTGGAATGGCTAAGGATAAGGGTGTAATAGTTCAGTATGTTGATAGAAAAAAGATAGATGAGATTAGTGAATCGCACTCTCATCAGGGGGTTATTGCCATGGGTAATGACTATAGATACTATGAATTAGAAGAAATAATTGATATAGCAAAACAGAAAAATGAAGATCCGTTTATTGTAATATTAGATGAAATAACTGATCCTCACAACTTAGGGTCTATAATGAGAACTGCTGATGCAGTTGGAGCTCACGGAGTTATAGTTCCAAAGAGAAGGTCTGCATCTATAACACCTGTTGTTGCAAAAGCCTCTGCTGGTGCTGTAGAATATGTACCTTTATGTAAAGTAACAAACTTAGTTAGTACTATAAAAAAATTAAAAGAACATGGTCTTTGGATAGCTGCAGCTGATATGAATGGGCATAATTATTATAAGCAAAATTTAACAGGACCTTTAGGGATAGTTATAGGAAGTGAGGGGGCTGGAATATCAAGACTTATAAAAGAAAATTGTGATTTTACAGTAAAAATACCTATGGTAGGAAATGTAACATCATTAAACGCATCTGTAGCAGGATCGATATTGCTATATGAGGCATTTAAGCAAAGAATAGAAATCAAAGAGGGATAAAGTGAGAGAATACCTTATTTTAGATGGATATAATATAATCAATGCTTGGAAAGAATTAAAAGAATTAGCTAATGAAAGTCTAGAAATAGCAAGACAAAAATTAGCAGAAATTATGGTTGAACATGCATCTTACAATGGAATAAAGGTTATAATAGTATTTGACGCATACTTGGTAAAAGGTTCTAGAAATGTATTTAAAGAGTATGAAAACTTAGAAGTTGTATACACAAAAGAAAATCAAACAGCAGATAGCTATATAGAAAAACTTATAAGTCAAATGAATAAGCGTGATATTATCAAAGTTGCAACTAATGATTGGGCAGAACAGCAGATAATATTAGGAAAAGGAGCAATAAGAATTTCGGCAAGAGAATTAAGATTAGAAGTTGACTTTGCTAAATCAAAAATATTAAAAAAAACACTTCAGAAAAAAACAAAAAAAAATACATTAGACTCTCTCATCGATGAAGAAACGTTGTCGAAACTTGAGAAAATAAGGAGAAACCGTTGAAATAGCTTGACTCTGGGCATAATCTTATCTATAATAATTGATGAAAGAATATTCGAAAAATTGTTTATCCGGATAAAACTTTGCTTTCCTATTGGAGGGGAGTATAAATGTTAGTTGCAAAAGAAAAAAATGATTACTATCAGCAAGAGATAGATCAAAGAAAAATTGTAGTTAAAGCTAGTAATGGGGATACATTAGCTTTAGAATATTTAATAAAAAAATATAAGAATTTTGTACGAGCTAAAGCTAGATCATATTTTTTAATAGGTGCAGACAAAGAAGATATAATACAAGAGGGAATGATAGGTCTATATAAAGCTATAAGAGATTTTGATGAAGACAAAACATCATCATTTAAAGCTTTTGCAGAACTATGCATAACTAGACAAATAATAACAGCTATAAAAACAGCAACAAGACAAAAGCATATACCTCTTAATTCATATATATCTTTGAATAAGCCTATATATGATGAGGAATCAGACAGGACTCTTTTGGATATAATTACAACAAGTGTTATAACAGATCCAGAACAGTTACTGATAAGTAGAGAGGAACTTAATAATATAGAAACTAAAATAAGTCAAATATTGAGTGGATTAGAGCTTGAAGTTTTAGAATTATACTTAAGCGGTAAATCATATCAGGAAATAGCAGATAAACTACAAAGACACGTAAAATCAATAGACAATGCACTTCAAAGAGTAAAGAGAAAACTTGAAAAATATTTAGAATCTAGAAATGATTAAAACGTATTGACTTTGTTTTTTATGAGTAGTAAAATATTTAACGAAAGCCTAGAGTGCCCATGTGGCTCAGTCGGTAGAGCGTCGCCTTGGTAAGGCGGAGGTCGGCGGTTCAAGTCCGCTCGTGGGCTCCATAATTTTTATTTGCAAGTATGAAATGACAAATTCGCTTTATAGAACTAAAGGAGGAATAAAAAATGGCAAAAGCTAAATTTGAAAGAACTAAACCGCATGTTAACATCGGAACAATAGGACACGTTGACCACGGTAAAACAACATTAACAGCA